>NZ_JBJGXU010000070.1:0-28296 GCF_045447305.1 Pseudomonas sp. D47
CCTGAAACACCCTGGCGAATATCAAGTCGGGTGCAACGGGTAAAGCCGGGAAGACCGTACTCACGCAGCAACCCGTTGTAGACCGAAACACATTGTTCGATGGTCGCGTGTCCAAAAAGGTTGTCCAACCGCCCTACCCGACTAGGATTTCCCTCAACTCGGATTTTTCGGCCCTGAATATGGATCGTGACCGAGGTGGAGAAACTACCCTCATGCTTGAAACGAGGCCGACTAGTGCTCAAAATTTGATCGGTATTCTCGTCAACCGTCAGGTGCACGATGTTGCCAACGATCGGTAGATCGTGGTCATGCTCCTGCGAAATCGTGAGCCAATCGATGAACATGTGAAATCCTGTCAATATCTGTATTCCAATACAGAAGTGGCAGGATTATGAGACTATCGAATACTCAAATGCAAGCAGAAATGTACCGATATATAGATACTGTATGTTTAAACAGTTAATACGATGGAAAACATGAGCAACCACGCAGGCAGCAGAGCCATGACCATCGGAACAAATCTGAAACGGTATAGGGAAGCCAAAGGGTTAACCCAGCAGGCCGTTTGGGAGGCTGCGGGGATTAGTAAGTCGAGCTACACCTCTTACGAAGCAGGTCGCGGAATTCCATCAGCTGACAAGGTAGTAAGCCTTGCCCACGTACTGGGAACAACCACAGATGAGCTGTTACTAGACCCATCGGAGATGGTTGTATCCCAAGACATGCTGCCTATTTTTCGAAGGTTTGAAGCTTTGCCTGTAGATATCCGAAATCAAGCCAAAATTGCCTTGAAAGGTGTGCTTTTCGGGTATGAGCAAGAAGCTCTAAGATAGAAAAAAGCAGGTCGCATGAAAGCTGGAAAGTATGGAAAACCATACCAAAGTGGGGGTGTAACAGCACCCCCACCCGGCTCGACCAAGCAATCATCCATTTTTCTGAAGCAAGGAACAGCATGCCAACTACGTCAAACCATCCGCTGCTTAAGTTTCTGGCCAACCTGCCGCAATTTTTCACGGCCCTGCGGGAAGGCGGCGTGATAGATATGCGCTCCGGAGCCTTTATCTCTAAACATGATGGTGGTGATGAGCCTAAGCACCGTGACACCCTCAAACTGCGATGGCCAGGGCAAGAAACTGGCGTCTGTGCCGTCGTAGACGGGGAGAAATACGGACGGCTGCAGGTCAAGGAAGCGGTTCTATTGGGTGCAAACGAAGCTGATTTGCTTCGACAATTAGAAGAAGCTTTGAGCTGACCTCCGGGACCTAATCTACGATGGCGTCTGCTCATCACGGGACCGCGCAAGCTGCGCGATAAAGCCGGGATAGAGCCTTTGGCAAATCAAGGCGCGATGAGACACCATAGCGACTAAAGACAATTTGAACGCGAGGAAAAACCCCAGGGCTCTCAGGAACGCTGGGGTTTTTCTTTGGGCGATAAACCGGCCCGCGTTGCGGGGTATCGGCGCCGGTGTCACAACGCACTGGTGAAGATCTGCGAAGCGCCTAATGCCCTACGGGCAGGTCGAGGTAAGACGAAACTACGAGGGGTCGGAGAAAATATCGCCCTGGCCGGCAAGCTCGGAAATCTGACGGCAGACATTGTTCAGCGACTTCATTGTCAGTTGCATATGCGAAAGCTGGTCGCGAAGTTGAGAAATTTCGAGCTGCTGACGTTTAACCTGAGAGACAAGGCCGGGGTATCTCTGAGCAGCAACAAGAACCGCCTTGGATGCCGTTCGGGTACCGGTTTCAGGCTTAAGAGCCTCGGCTAGGTCATCTGGAAAATCAGCGATTTTGACTAACATTTTGGTACCACTCCATTTAACCAGGTGAAGTGCCTGGACGAGCTAATGGTACCAAAGCTGATCGAGAGAAAACAGAATTAGGTACCAAAACACGCTGCTGCAGATTTATCCCGAGAGAGAAATGGTACCGGGAGATAGCCGGAATGTTTCCCTATATGGTCAGAGAAAAGAATCGATTTTCGCGCGCGAGAAAATACGTAGCCGGAATCCTTCCCCATTAGATCCCGCTCAAAGCCTTTATTTTCGCGGGCGAGAAAATGCATAGCCGGAATCTTTCCCTGTTAGATCGAAGGGAAGCGTTGATTTTCGCGGGCGAGAAAAAGTACAGCCGGAATCTCTCCCCTTTTAAAAAAGGATGAGATCAAAGATCAAGGATGGAGCGACAAGCGTCCTGCAGCACAGCCAACCGAGCATCGAGGTCAGCAGATTCAGCATCGAGCTGCTGCAGCCTGGATCGGGCCTTACGAAGCTCGGAAACGACCTTTGGATAATCATCCAAAACGTAACAGACAGCATCGAGCGGATCACGAGAAGGCGCATAGAGGGTGGCCGTTTTGACCAAGTGCGTGGGCAGATCGAGGGGGCTTCGCATAATCGACGTTACATTAAACCAGCCGCGGGGCCAGGGCCAGTATCCGCAGCAGGCTCAACGTAACGTCAGTCCATTATGCGTAATATCATGTTACGTAATCAGGGCCAGTCCTCGTCAGATTTCAATAGGCAAACCCCTGTTGGCTTAACTCCTCGGTGATAACGACCTGGGCAAATCAGGTCGCGAAATGGCACCGCGTGGATTGCGCGTTATGAACGCGAAGAAAAACCCCAGGGCTCTCACGAACGTTGGGGTTTTCTTTTGCGTAAATAACCAGCCACTGGCCCTTAGGTCATACGACTTTTACGGCTAGTCAGCACACCGCTCACCAACACTATGGTGAACGCGATAACGTTGCCCGTCGTAACGCATTACTGGAAAACAAAAGCCCGGGCCGCCAACCTCGACATCAGGCCAACCATCACTGCCTTTGCTGGCGAGAAACTCAGCAAAGCCGCTTTCGTTGAGCATGAGTTTCCAGTCGCCGTCAGGCTGCTGACTGACCAGATAAAATCCAGTACCTGTCTGCCCATAACAGGAACTGCTGCCTTCGGTAATCAACGCATCCGGCCGGCCGTCACCGTTCAGGTCCTTAACCTGCTCGATGGTTGCCGGCGTGTAGCTACCGGTTTCCTCGATTTCGCACTCCGACGCCTCTTGGTTAAATCCAGCAGTGCGCAATGCCTTTATCTGCTCGCTACGCGGTAGTTCATCCGCCAGCGCCGTAGTACTGATCACGAAACACGCCACCCAAAGACCTAACGTAAACCTTCTCAGCATAGAGACCGTCCCTTTATGGCGCCCGCCGGTTTTAAGTATCGCGCATGTACCCAGATAAGGGTCAAAGATGAGTGAGCCCTGCCCTTGCAATATATCTGTATATCATAACTAAACTAAATGTCTATTTAGTTTAGTTATAATTAGGCGCATCAATAACCACTGGCCGCCGTCATCACTCCACCCACAATCGCAATCCCCGAGCTGCTGCCCAAGCGCGTCGCCCCGGCCTCAATCATCTTCATCGCCGTCGGATAATCACGCACGCCACCGGACGCCTTGACCCCAACGCCCGCGCCCACTGTTTTGCGCATCAGTGCAACGTCCTCAACGGTAGCGCCACTTTTGCTGAACCCTGTGGAGGTCTTGACGAATGCCACGCCCAAATCCCGGCAGATTTCACACGCCTGGACTTTCTGCTCGTCGCTCAGCAGGCAGGTTTCCAGGATGACCTTCAACGGCACTGCGCCGCAGGCTTTGTGGACCCAGTTGATGTCTTCGCGTACCGCGTCTAGCAAGCCCTCCTTCAGCCAGCCGATGTTGAGCACCATGTCGATCTCCCCTGCCCCGGCGGCAATCGCCCGTTCGGCTTCAAACGCCTTGGTGTCGCTCAAGCCGGCGCCGAGTGGGAAGCCCACTACCGCACAAATCACCACGGTCTTGTCGCTCAGGCACGAAGCGGCGTAAGGCACTTGCCCGGAGTTCAGGCACACCGAATAAAAACCGTGCTGCATGGCTTCCTCGCACAAGGTGCGAATCTGCTCACGGGAGGCGTCGGGCGCCAGCAAGGTGTGATCGATGTACTTGGCCAATGCTGCGGGTTGAAGTGTATTCATTTAACGTGCCCTTGCCTGTATGTTGCCAATGATTGTGGTGCGCTTGTCACAGCGCCCACATTAATACGTTACAATAATATCATTAAATGTTACTTATCTAACACAAACAATCAAGCCCTGGAATACGCGTGGACAGTAAAAAAGCCGAGCGACTCAAGCTAATCCAACAAGCTTTGCAGGACCAGAACGCCATTCACCTGCGGGAAATGGCGGCACTGCTGGACGTTTCCGAGATGACCCTGCGCCGCGACCTCAACCACTTCACCGAGCATGTGCGTCTGCTAGGCGGCTACATCACCCGCGTCGGCACTGAGGTCAGCGATTACCGCGTAGCCGACCAGGACACGCGCCACGTCGAGGAAAAACGCCGCATCGGCAAACTCGCCGCCCGGCTGGTACAACCCGGTGACACGGTGTTTTTCGACTGCGGCACCACCTCGCCCTTTGTGATTGATTTCATCCCTGATGAGCTGGAGTTCACCGCCGTGTGCAGCTCGTTGAACGTGCTGCTCAGGCTGCAGAACAAGCCCAACTGTCACATCGTGTTGTGCGGCGGCACCTTTCACCGCAAGAACCAGGTGTTTGAAAGCAGCGCCGAAAGCAGCATCCTCGACAGCGTGCGCCTGACGTGGGCTTTTGTGACCGCCGCCGGCGTCAGCCAGGAATTCGGCGTGACGTGCTTCAACTTCAATGAAGTCGAGGTCAAGCAAAAGGTCCTGCGCCAGGCCCAGCAGCGTGTGCTGCTCGCCGACTTCAGCAAGTTCGACACTGTGCGCACCGCGCATTTCGCAGCCCTGGAAGACTTTCACTACGTGGTCAGCGACAAGAAAATCCCCCGCGGCTACAAAGACCTCATCGAGGCCAGCGGCGCGCAACTGCTGGTTTAACCCAGCAACTTGTGCCGCTCTTGGGCGTTCAAGTAGCCGGTGGTCACGCTGAACGAGGCGCTGACCCCGGCCGCCAGCGAACGCACGTGACCTTTGGCTTTTTCCGCGTTATAGCCTTCGGGTTCGCAGGTTGATGGCAGCACGAACGCGGCCACTTGCTGATCCGCTGAGTGCAGGATCCAGCGTGCGGCGTGCTCGAATTGCTCGGGGCGATAACGGGTGTAGAACGCAGCACCATCGGGGTGATCGAGCAAGAAGTGCGCGTGGCCGGTGGCGTCAGTGCCAACCTCGTCGAAGAAAAACACGATTTCTGGATCGTACAGCGCCGGCCGCTCCAGGCACGCCAGCTGAGCGGGATGCTCAGCGAGTTGCGCCATGTAGGCGCTCCAGTCCGGCGTCGGCTTGACGTGGTCCGGCACACTGGTGCGCAGGCGCTGCATGCCCAGCGGCTCGACAAACCTGGCACCGGCCACATAGGCGTAGTTCATGTGAGCCATGTACATCAGGTCCATGGGTTTGCCAGCCAGGTTCGTCACGTCCATGTCGATATCGAATAACGCCGAATCGGCGCGCAGCGTGACGCTCGGGCACGCCCGGTAGCGATCGCCGAAGCCCTTGGCGTATTGGTACGAGCCGCCCAGGCGCACAAAGCCCTCGCCGATTTCCAGCCAGGCGGTGTCCATTGGCGCGCAAGGCATCTCGCCGTGCAACGCATGAGTGTCATCCGGCGCCGGGCAGCCGTTGCGCAGCAGGCCACTGTGAAACATGAAGCAGCCGTAAGTATCGATCACCGTCGGGCTGGGCTTTGGCTGCTCGAACAGGTTCGTCATGGTCAGGTCGCAGCCGTCGAACACGGCCGACCAGATCATCTGCCCTTGATACGGCAGCACGACCAAACGTCCACGGCAGCTCTCCAGGCTCACGGCCAGCACGCCGGACGGATAGGTCCAGGCACTGACCTTGAAATCCTCAGACTGCAACAGGATCTTTTCCTGTTCGGCAAATATGGCGCGATACAGCGGGATGCACGTGTTCATGAGACCACCGCCGCGGCCGCGCTGGAGGGTGATGTGTCTGACTGGCGCAGGCATTTGACCGCATACATCACAATCACGATAAAGCACAGCAACGGCACGCTGTAGGCCAACTGCATGTTGCCACCGCTGGCGTCGGACAACAGGCCTTGGAAGATCGGAATCACCCCGCCACCGACGATACTCATCACCAGCAAGGAACCACCGACACCGGTGTCTTCACCCAAGCCATCGATGGTCAGGCCGTAAATGGTCGGCCAGCACGGGCCGAGAAAAATACTCACACCCACCGCTGCATATACCGCCGAAATGTTCGGCACCAGAATGGTGTAGGCCAGCAGCACAATGCACAGCACACCGTAGATCGCCAAGACCTTGGCCGGGTGCAGGCGGCGCATCAGCAGGTTGGCGATCAACTTGCCGACAAAGTACGCGGCAAAGGTGGTCATCAGGAACCATGATGCACTGCGCTCATTCATGCCGCCCATTTGCATGGCCAACCGAATGGTGAAACTCCACACGCCGACCTGCGCGCCCACATACAGAAACTGCGCGAGTACGCCGAAAGTAAAACGCGGGTTGCGCCACAACCGCCCCAGGCTTTTACGCAAGCTACCGGACTTGTTGTCGACGGGCTTGTTGCCCTTGCAGGCGGGGAAACGGGTGATCGCGATCAGGATAAACATCAGCACCAGCACCGCGATCATCCACTTATAAGGCAGCAGCGTGGACTGGATCATTTGCAACTGCTGCACCGCCGCATCCGTGGCGCTCATCTGTGTCAGTTGCTCGGTGGTGGCATCGGTGTCCTTGAACATCACGAAGCTGCCCACGTAAACCCCAGCCATGGCGCCGAACGGGTGAAAGGTCTGCGAGATGTTCAAGCGCCGCGTCCCGGTTTCCCGTGGGCCCATCAGCGTCGAGTAGGTGTTGCAGGCGGTTTCGAGGAACGACAGGCCGGCGGCAATCACAAACAGCGCGAGCAAAAACATGCCGTACTTGGCCGTAGACGCTGCGGGGAAAAACAGCAGGCAACCGAACATGTACAACAACAGGCCAATCAGAATCGTGCTTTTGTAGCTCAAGCGGCGCACCACCATGGCGGCCGGGATCGCCACAAAAAAGTAGCCCAGGTAAAACGCCGACTGCACAAAGGCGGTCTGGAAATCGCTGAGCAAAAACGCTTTCTTGAAATGGGCGATCAGCACGTCATTCATGCTCGCCGCCGCGGCCCACAACGCGAAGATGCTGCACAGCAGGATAAAGGCGAACCACGGCGTGCGGTTCAGGTAAAAACCATCGGGTGTCTGTTGCAGCGCAGGTTTGTTCATTATTGTTCTCCGGGCTGAATTGATGGGTTTAGCGCTGTTGTTGGAAGCGCGCGAACGCTTCGCTGTCGGGATAGGAGGTTTGCGTACCCAGCGCCGTTACCGAGCACGCGGAATACGCCACGGCCTGCTCCATGGCCTGGCGAATGCTGCCGTCGCGGTTCCAGTGCTGAATGAAGCAACCGATAAAGGCGTCACCGGCGCCGGTGGTGTCACGGGCCACAACGCGCTGGCCCGGCACCTGGAACTCGCCCTCCTCGCCCACATATAACGCGCCCTGCTCGCCAAGGGTGACGATCACATGGCGGATGCCGCTGGCCACCAGCGTGCGTGCGGCAGCGCGAGCCGAGTCTGACGAGTCCACGGTAAGGCCGGTGATCAACGCCAGTTCCGATTCGTTGGGGATCAGGAAATCCAGCTTCGCCAAGTGCTCAGCGCTTAAGCCCGCCAGGGCCGGTGCCGGATTCAGCAGCACGGCGATGCCATGCCGGTGCGCAAACTCGATGGCGTAGTAGACCGTCTCCAGGTTGATCTCCAGCTGCAGCACAATCAGCGTGCAGCCACGCAGGTCGGCTGCTGCGGCATCGATGTCCGCCGGCGACAAATGCGCATTGGCGCCTTTGACGATCAAAATGCTGTTGTGGGAATCGGCACGCACAAAAATCGGCGCTACGCCGCTGGAGACGCCAGGCACCCGCTGCACATAACGGGTGTCGATGCCAAAGCGCTGGAAGTTGGCCAGGGTGTTGTCGGCAAACATGTCGTCGCCGACCTTGCTCAGCATCAATACATCCGCCCCAAGCTTGGCTGCCGCCACCGCCTGGTTGGCGCCTTTGCCGCCGCATCCCAGGGCAAATCCCGGTGCTTCCAGGGTTTCGCCCTGGGCTGGCATGCGGTCAATGTAGGTAATCAAATCCACCATATTGCTGCCGATGACTGCGATCTTGCTCATTGCTATTCCACCTTGTTGCGTCACGGCCAGGCAGGTCGTGATGCTCTTATTCTGTTATTTAAATAACATTTAGTGTGAATATTCAATCTTTTTCTGCGCGGAGAGATCGACGGACGACGTAGGACGCTTTCGCTGCCAAACAAAACCTCAGCCGCCAGCTTTCAAGCGCTAAAAATGTAGCGGCTGTGTAAACGCCACCTTGTAACCCCACGGGCCGCTCTCTAAGCTGGCCGGTCTTTCGCCGTAACCCGGAACACCCCATGTCTCGAAGCATCGCCCACCTCGCCTTATTGCTGGGGTTGATCACCGCCATCGGCCCTTTCGCCATCGACAGCTACCTGCCCGCCCTGCCCACCTTGGGTGCCAGCCTGCACGCCTCGCCGGCGGCGGTGCAGATGAGCCTCACGGTGTTCTTCATGATCATCGGCGTGTGCCAGCTGTTCTACGGCCCGATCAGCGATGTGTACGGTCGCAAGCCGCCGATCTATCTCGGCCTGGTGATATTCGCCGTGGCCAGCGTCGGCTGTGCACTGGCCCCCACTATTGAAGTGCTGATTGGGTTTCGGGCCCTGCAAGCGTTCGGCGCCTGTGCCGGCATGGTCATTCCGCGGGCGATCGTTCGCGACCTGTACACCGGCCATGAGGCCGCGCGCCTGATGGCCCTGCTGATGCTGGTGATGAGTGTGTCGCCGATCCTGGCGCCCTTGGCCGGCAGCGTGGTGATTTCACTCTGGAGCTGGCGCGAAGTGTTCGCGGCACTGGCGGTCGTGTCCGTGCTGTGCCTGGTGATGACCATTGTGCAATTGCCGGAAACCCACCCGGCCGAGCGCCGCTTGGGCAAGACCCTGGGCAACGCCATCGGCAGTTACGGCGCGCTGTTGCGCGACCCGGTATTTATCGGTTTAGCGGTGGTCAGCGGCTTCGGCCTGGCCACCTTCTTCGTGTTTATCGGCAGCGCGCCGTTCGTGTACATCGAATACTTCGGCCTGACACCCACACAATTCAGCCTGTGCTTTGCGCTGAATGCCGCCTCGTTTTTCGCTATGAGCCAAATGACCGCACGCCTGAGCGCGCGCTTTGGCCTGGCGCCGGTGATTCGTTGGTCGGTGATGGCTGTCGCGGCCGTCATGGTCTTGCTGGCAGCCACCACGCTGTGGGGCAACCACTTGGCGGTGATGATGACGATGCTGTTTATCGGCTTCGGTTTCCTCGGCCTGCTGTTGCCGGCGGCCGGCGTGTTGTCCCTGGAAGACCACGGCGCCGTGGCCGGTGCTGCCTCGGCACTGCTGGGTGCGATCCAGATGATTACCGCCGCCGTGTCGATGACATTGGTTGGGCTGTACGCCGACCATACGCCCGCACCAATGCTGGTTGGCATTGCGCTGTGTGCAGTCGCCGCGATGCTGACCGCCTTCTGGACACTGCGCAGTTTGCCGGCGCATCTGCAACCTGCGCCGCGCACCTGATGCGCAGCATCAACCCAGCAACGCCGGCCCTGAATGCACAAGGCCAATCAGGGCCACGGCCAGCAGCACCAGGCACGCCACGCGATTGATACCGACGCGGTATTTCAGCGCGAACGCCTGGCGCGCGACAGCGATGTAGCCTGCCAGCACCACAAAGTCGATCAGCACCCACAGCCCGGTCAACCACGCCACGCTGGCACTGAATGAGTCAGCCACGTGGATGAATTGGGGGAAGAAGGCGACAAAGAAAATGATGTCCTTGGGGTTGGAAATGCCCACCAGGAAACCGGTGCCGACCCCGCTGCGCGATCGTCCGGCCTTGGTGCCCTGCCCAGGTGGGCTACGCAGCCCCTGGATCGCCAAGTGCAGGATAAACAGGCAGCCTAAGAAGCTGATCCCACTGAGCAACCTTGGGCTCACGGAAAAACTCCCCGACAAAATCAGCACCGCCAGCAGCGCCAAGATCAACGATGCCAGGTTGGTGCCTGCGGCTGTCCACAACGCGCGCCGGCTGCCAGCTTGCAGGCTGGTGTTGATGATCAGCGCCACCACCGGGCCGGGCGTGACGATCAACGCCACTACGCTGAAGACATAAATTAGAAGTAACGAGGTATTCATCGAGCCAGTGCGCCTTATTGGGTTCAGGGGCTGGCAGCGTGCGCCAGGCGACGCGCGTTGAAAAACGTAAAAGCCTGTGCCCTACTATGAGTATTAATCACAATGACAAGCCCCCATGGCCGAACGACTCCCCCCGCTGTATGCCCTGCGCGCCTTTGAAATAGCGGCTCGCACCTCCTCGTTTACACGTGCGGCGCAAGAACTGTCATTGACTCAAAGTGCGATTAGCCGCCACATCAAAACCCTGGAAGGCATCCTCGATTGCCGTTTGTTCGAGCGCCACGGGCCACGGCTGGAATTGACCGTCGCCGGCGAACGGCTTGCGCAGGAACTCAAGGTTGGCTTTCGCATCATCGAGCAAGCGTGCGCACCCTTCCGGGCCGGCACCGGCGATCTGCGCTTGAAGGCGCCGTCGACGCTGACCATGCGCTGGCTGCTGCACGCCCTGGACGAACTCAAGCTCAGCGCGCCTGAACTGGCTATCCAACTGGCGAGTGTCTGGATGGATTTTGACAGCGTGGACTTCTACGCCGAGCCTTACGACTGCGCGATTTTGCTTGGCAACGGTCAGTTCGGCTCGGAGGTGCAGACGCACAAACTGTTCGATGAATGGCTGATCCCGATCTGCGCGCCCGGTTGGGTGGGTACTGAGCTGGCCGATACCGAACTGGTCCATCCTACCCCTGACCGCCGCGACTGGCGACGCTGGCTGGCGGCCCAGCCACTTGATGCACGCGTCAACCTCGACCGCGGCAAAGTCTTTGACACGCTCGATC
Source organism: Pseudomonas sp. D47 (assembly GCF_045447305.1). Classification (NCBI taxonomy): domain Bacteria; kingdom Pseudomonadati; phylum Pseudomonadota; class Gammaproteobacteria; order Pseudomonadales; family Pseudomonadaceae; genus Pseudomonas; species Pseudomonas sp. D47. The sequence continues at coordinate 11,071 of NZ_JBJGXU010000070.1, forward strand.
AGGCGATCTCGGCCGCCATGCGCGGCCACGGCGTTTCAATTGGCGACCTGCACCTGGTGGCCAAAGATGTACGCGACGGCCTGATCAAGCTGCCCTACGCCACCGCCGTGGCCTCCGGCGACGCTTACTACCTGGTGTGGCCCAAATCGAGCCGGCACGGCCCCAAACTGCGTGAACTGTGCGAGTGCCTGACACGACTAGTCCCAGCGCTAGACTTGCCAGGCCTTGAGTTCCTGCCTGCGGGCCACTGACACCATTCGTCGGGCGTGCCGCACATTCGCTACAACTATCGCCGCCGGCAAAACTACTAACTCCATAGCACCCTTGAACCGTTATGGAGACTCAGATGACTGACTACCCTCGCCCACCTTTCGCCCCTCAAGCCCAGTCGGTGCCCGGTTCGCAGAAGAAAATGGACCCCTACCCCGACTGCGGCGAAAAGAGCTACAAAGGTTCCGGTCGGTTGGCTAACAAGATCGCCCTGATTACCGGCGCCGACAGCGGCATTGGCCGCGCGGTCGCCATTGCGTTTGCCCGTGAAGGTGCCGACGTGGCCATCGCCTACCTGGACGAGCACGACGACGCCAAGGAAACCGCGCGCTGGGTCGAAGAAGCCGGCCGCCAATGCCTGCTGCTGCCGGGCGATATTGCGCAAAAAACCACCTGCCAGGCGCTGGTGGACAAGACCGTCGAACAGTTCGGCCGCATTGACGTGCTGGTCAACAACGCCGCGTTCCAGATGACCCACGAAACCCTCGAAGAGATCGAAGATGAAGAATGGGTGAAAACCTTCGATATCAACATTACGGCGATGTTTCGCCTCTGCAAAGCCGCCCTGCCCCATATGAAAGCCGGCAGCTCGATCATCAACACCAGTTCGGTCAATTCGGACATGCCCAAGCCCACGCTGCTGGCGTATGCCGCCACCAAGGGCGCCATCGCCAACTTCACCGGCGGCCTGGCGCAACTGCTCGCCAGCAAGGGCATCCGCGTCAACAGCGTCGCGCCGGGCCCAATCTGGACGCCGCTGATCGTAGCGACCATGACCGACGAAGACGTCAAGAGTTTCGGCAGCGAAACGCCGCTGGGGCGTCCCGGCCAACCGGTGGAAGTGGCGCCGATCTATGTGCTGCTGGCCTCGGATGAAGCCAGCTACATTTCGGGTTCGCGCTATGGGGTGACTGGCGGCAAACCGATCCTATAAGCCTCACACACAGTCGAATGTGGGTGCTGGCGTGCCGGTGATGGCAGTTATGCCTGATAAACCGAGGTGTTTGCATCGCAGCGGTGCGGCGATCCGACAAGCCAGCTCCCACAGAAAAGCAGCTCTTCTTCTGCTCTGTTTTTGCCCTGCTTTTGCTTCTACCACTCAGGTCGGCTACTAGGCCGCCGTGCTGTAGATTTTGATCTTGATCTGACAGGCCCCGTTAACCACGATGGCCGCACGCCGAGCCTAAGCGAGGCACCGAGTGGTGGGGCAAAGCGTTTTTTGGTTACTTTTTTAGGCGTTTGTAAAAAAGTGACTCGCTGTAAGAGCGAAACCCTAGGTGGCCGTTACCGCAGCAATGGATATGCACTCAATCCGCCTAAACCCGTCAAAGGCTCGGCGCAAGTGCTACCCGACACTACAAATCAAACCGATCCACCGCCCGCCGCCGCTCATTGTCGTCGCGCACGTCATAACTGGCAGTGGTCTGGATATTGGTGTGGTGCGCCAGTTTCTGCGCAATCGACAGGTCATGTTCTTCAATCACCCGAGTGATGAAGGACCGCCGAAAGTCATGCGGCATGATCTTCACGCCTACCTGTTCGCCGCGCTGGCGGGCGATGTAGTAAATCGCGTGCTTGGTGATGCGTTCACGGGTGATATGGCTGCCACGGCGAATGCGGTTGAACAGGAACGTATCGTCCTGCTCGCCGTCCTTGAGCTGTTCGCGACGAAACTCCAGCCACGCCGTGAGCTTTTCAAAGGCCCAAGCCGGCGCATACTTGATCAGCTCCTTATTGCCCTTGCCGGTCACGCGCAAACTGCGCTCTTGGAAGTCGACCTGCGCCAGGTCAAGGTTTACCGACTCCGACTTGCGCATACCCGAACCATACAGAATGCCGATGACCGCCGCATCACGCAGGCCCTGCGGGCGCGGGTCGGCGGCGCAGACTTCCATCATTTCGCGGATCAGCGTGCGGCGCAGGTTACGGCCCTGCCCCAGGCGTGTACCGGGCGCGGCCTTGACCGAGCGCATCTTGAGCAAGTGGTCCTGGCTGATCAGGCTCATGCGCCAAGCTTCGTTCATCACCCCACGCACCGCATTCACATACAGCGATGAAGTGTTCGGCGCATAACCGTCCTCGCGCAAGGCAGCGACCAAGGCAATCACGTGTTCGGGCTGGAGCAAATGCCAGTCGATCTCTTCGAGGTTGATGTCTTCGAAGCCCAGGCGGTCGGCAGCGTCTTGCAGCACGTAGCGCATGGTCAACTGGCTGGAGGGCGCCAGGCGGGTGAGGTAGAGGGTCAGCGGGTTACGGATAGACTCAGTCAAAGTAGATCAGCCTTTGGATTAAATACCTCAAGCAAGCTGTTGTTTAATCGAAGTATTTAGTGAATTGGCGAGGGCCAAGTCTAACGCAGTAGCGGCCCTCACACAAAATCACGGAGCCGACTCGTCATCCTCGGTCGGGTCCTCGGGCTGCGGCTGGGTCTGGGACTGGCTCCACTCGGTGTCTTGCTTGTGCATCAGCGCAAACCAATGCTGGCGCATAAACGCCAGGTAGCTCTCCGGCGCCTTGGCAAAGTCCTTTTCATCGCCATAGCAGCCTGGCAACGGCAACTCAGTGCCCTGCTCCTTGTACTGGCTGACCAGCGCCTGTTGCGCCGCAACGCTGCAATCCTTGGGCAGCGGCATGCCACGCAACGCCCCGGCCTCCTCATCCCACCAGCTCGCGCCGATGCGATCGACACCGCGCAGGCGGTACTTCTGGGACTTGCCCACGTGCATGATCAACTTGAATTCGTTGGGGCTGACATCGCTGGTGCAGGTGCGCGAATAGCCCACGGTGGCCTGGGTGATGCCATCGCCGGCAAGGTCGGTAACCTTAGTCGCCGCCATGTCAAAGCGCAGTGCCGCATCGAATTGGCAATGCTGCACATCGTCATAGAGCATCCATACCCGCTTGGGATGATCGCCGCCCAGCAAATACTGGGCCGCGTAGACAAATGACGACTGGGTGCCGTCATCGTCACGCTCGCTGACCTGTTCGGCGAGTACCAGCAGATTCTTGCCTTGGTGGTCGTCCCAGCTGTAGGCCGCGACTTGTTTACCGCGCACTTCAACGCCTTCCGGCACCTGCTCGACCGTGGTGAGCGCCACCCCATCATCCGCGCGAACGGTCGTGACACAGGCCACAGCCATCCACAATCCCATCAACGCCGGCCGCAACTGGCCGCGTAAAAGCTGCACGCTATTCATCCGAGTACCCTGGCAAGAGATGGCTTACTTTACCGGCACTTGAGGGCCAATGCAGAGAAGATTGTTGAATAAGACCAAGGACCGACGGCACCGCCGAAAAAACCATCGAAATTTACCCGTCAATGGCGGCCAAGGCGGCTTTGCGGTTTAGCTGAACCCTAGCTGTCTACCTGTCAAATAAACGAGTTTTTCATCCGCCTTTCATATTCGTTCAACAATTTTGCGCTTAATCTTGGCCGCAGGACTTGAGAACAAGCCGCGCGTTCTATGACTAACGTGTTGATTCGGCTTTATCTTTCACAAATTTGGTCTTTACTCTGCTAGCCCATGGAAGAAAACATTGCCCTTCCCAGGAATGTCGAATGAACACTGCATACCCACGCTACGTTTAATCAGTTTTCTGAATCTCCAGCCGCTGATGACTGCTGTTTTCAACGCTCCAACCTGCTCTTGCCCCGAGGTCATGAATCTTTGAAACCCTACCCTATTCATTGCGTGTCGATCGTTATCCCGGTCTACAACGAACAAGAGAGCCTGCCTGAATTGCTGCGTCGCACGACGGCAGCCTGCAAGCAACTGGCCTACGAATACGAAATCATCCTGGTGGATGATGGTAGTCGCGACAATTCCGCCCAATTACTGGAAGACGCCGCCGCGCAAGACGGCAGCAACGTAGTGGCGGTGATCCTCAACCGTAACTACGGCCAGCATGCGGCGATCATGGCCGGCTTTGAGCAGTGCCGGGGCGAGGTGGTAATTACCCTCGACGCCGACCTGCAGAACCCGCCGGAAGAAATCCCGCGCCTGGTCGAACAAGCCGCCTTGGGCTACGACGTGGTTGCCACCGTACGCAACAACCGCCAGGACTCGGCCTTCCGCCGCTGGCCTTCGCGCCTGATCAACTTGGCCGTGCAGCGTTCCACCGGCGTGGCCATGACCGACTACGGTTGCATGCTGCGCGCTTACCGGCGCACCATCGTCGACGCCATGCTCGCCTGCCGCGAACGCAGCACCTTTATCCCGATCCTGGCCAACGGCTTTGCCCGCCACACCACCGAGATCCTGGTGCACCACGCCGAGCGTGAACATGGCGAGTCCAAATACAGCCCGATGCGCCTGATCAGCCTGATGTTCGACCTGCTGACCTGCATGACCACCACGCCATTGCGCCTGCTGAGCATTGTCGGCTTCAGCATGGCGGCGTTGGGCGTGCTGTTCGCTTTTGCCTTGATCGTCATGCGACTGGCCTTCGGTGCCACTTGGGCGGGCGACGGTACTTTTGTGCTGTTCGCCGTATTGTTCGTGTTTACCGGCGGCCAATTCATCGGCATGGGCCTCTTGGGTGAATACCTGGGCCGCATGTACAGTGACGTTCGTGCCCGTCCACGGTTCTTTATTGAAAAAGTGCTGCGTAACCAACCGGCAGCACCGGCTCCAGTCGTCGTCGTTGATGGCCTGGTGTCCTCCCATACCTCTACTTCTCCTTCCGATCAGGTTTCGTCATGAATTCAAAAGCTGTTGTCTTCGCTTACCACGATATTGGCTGTGCAGGCATTGAAGCCTTGCTCACCGCCGGCTACGACATTGCTGCCGTGTTCACCCATGCCGACGACCCCAAGGAAAACAATTTCTACGGCTCCGTCGCCCAACTCTGCGCCCGCAACGGCATCCCGGTGCATGCGCCGGAAGACGCCAACCACCCACTGTGGATCGAGCGTATTGCCAAGCTGAACCCGGACTACATCTTCTCCTTCTACTACCGCAACCTGCTGAGCGAGCCTTTGCTGGCCACCGCCAGCAAAGGCGCGTTCAACCTGCACGGTTCGTTGCTGCCTAAATACCGTGGCCGCGCGCCGGCCAACTGGGTGCTGGTCAACGGCGAAACCGAAACCGGCGTAACCCTGCACCGCATGGTCAAGCGTGCCGACGCTGGCGCGATCCTGGCCCACCAGAAAGTCATCATTGACCGCACTGACACCGGCCTGACCCTGCACGCCAAACTGCGTGACGCCGCCGCCAACCTGCTGCGCGACGCGCTGCCGCAACTGGCCCAAGGCAAGCTGGCTGAAACCGTCCAGGACGAAAGCCAAGCCACCTACTTCGGCCGCCGCACCGCCGCCGATGGCAAGCTGGACTGGAAAAAACCGGCTGAAGAACTGTTCAACCTGGTTCGCGCCGTGACCCAGCCGTACCCGGGCGCTTTTTGCGCGGTCGGCGAGCACAAACTGATCGTTTGGCAAGCTGAAGTGGTCAAGGGCAACGAAGGCCTGGCGCCAGGCCGCGTGATCAGCGTCAACCCACTGCGCATTGCCTGCGGTCAAGACTCGCTGGTGGTCAAGTTCGGCCAACGCAACGCCAACGGCCTGTACCTGGCAGGCCCTTCCCTGGCCGATGAACTGGGCCTGGTGGACGGTTCCGTGCTGCGCGGCGCCGAGTCCGGCCGCAAGCCACGTCGTACCCGCGTGCTGATCCTGGGTGTGAACGGCTTTATCGGTAACCACCTGTCCGAGCGCCTGCTGCGTGACGACCGTTACGAAATCTACGGCCTGGATATTGGCTCCGACGCCATCGAGCGCCTGCGCAACCACCCTAACTTCCACTATGTGGAAGGCGATATCAGCATTCACTCCGAGTGGATCGAGTACCACATCAAGAAGTGCGACGTGGTCCTGCCGCTGGTGGCCATCGCCACGCCAATCGAATACACCCGTAACCCGCTGCGCGTGTTCGAGCTCGACTTCGAAGAGAACCTGAAACTGGTTCGCTACTGCGTCAAGTACAACAAGCGCGTGATCTTCCCGTCGACTTCCGAAGTCTATGGCATGTGCCAGGACCAGTATTTCGACGAAGACACCTCCAACCTGGTGGTGGGCCCGGTCAACAAGCAGCGCTGGATCTACTCGGTCTCCAAGCAACTGCTGGACCGCGTGATCTGGGCTTACGGCGACAAGGGCCTGAACTTCACCCTGTTCCGTCCATTCAACTGGATGGGCCCACGCCTTGACCGCCTGGACTCGGCCCGTATCGGCAGCTCCCGTGCGATCACCCAGCTGATCCTGAACCTGGTGGAAGGCACGCCGATCCGCCTGTTCGACGGTGGCGAGCAGAAGCGCTGCTTCACCGACATCGCCGACGGCATCGAAGCCCTGGCGCGCATCATCGATAACGACAACGATGTGTGCAACGGCCAGATCATCAACATCGGCAACCCGGAAAACGAAGCCAGCATCCGTCAGTTGGGCGAAGAGCTGCTGCGTCAGTTCGAAGCTCACCCGCTGCGCAGCAACTTCCCGCCGTTCGCTGGTTTCCGCGACGTCGAAAGCAAGGCGTTCTACGGCACCGGTTACCAGGACGTGGCACACCGCAAGCCAAGCATCGAAAACGCCAAGCGCCTGCTGAACTGGGAGCCTACCGTTGAGATGAGCGAAACCATCGGCAACACCCTGGATTTCTTCCTGCGCGAAGCCATGCTTGAAATCGCGGACAAGAAATAATGAAGGCAGGCTTGCGCATCGACGTCGACACCTACCGTGGCACCCGTGAAGGTGTGCCGCGGTTGCTCGAATCCCTGGATGAAGCCTCGGTAAAAGCGACGTTCTTCTTCAGCGTCGGGCCGGACAACATGGGGCGCCACTTGTGGCGCCTGATCCGTCCGCAATTCCTGTGGAAGATGCTGCGTTCCAATGCCGCCGGGCTGTACGGCTGGGATATCTTGCTGGCCGGCACCGCCTGGCCGGGCAAGCCGATTGGCCGTGACCTGGGGCATTTGATGCGCCAGGCCAAGGCTGCTGGGCATGAAGTCGGCCTGCACGCGTGGGACCACCACGGCTGGCAGGCCAACACCGGGCGCTGGAGCGATGCACAGCTGGTCGAGCAGATCCGCCGTGGCGTCGACACCTTGAGCGACATCCTCGGTGAACGCATCGACTGTTCAGCGGCTGCCGGTTGGCGTGCCGATGAGCGCGTGGTGCAAGCCAAGCAAGGTTTCAACTTTCGCTACAACAGCGATTGCCGGGGCACCAGCCTGTTTCGTCCAACCCTGGCCGATGGCAGCGCGGGCACCCCACAAATTCCGGTAGACCTGCCGACCTTCGACGAAGTCGTCGGGCCGGTAGTGGCTGCCAAAGACTTCAACAGCTTCATTCTTGACCGCTTTACCGAATCGAAGCTGAACGTGTACACGATCCACGCAGAAGTAGAAGGGATTCTGATGGCTGATGATTTTCGCCAGCTGCTCGCCCAGGCCGGGCAGCGCGGCATCGACTTCAACCCCCTGGGCGACCTGTTGCCTGCGGATGTGAGCACCCTGCCCCAGCAACAGCTGGTGCGCGGTGCACTCAGCGGCCGCGAGGGTTGGCTCGGAGTGCAACAGGCATGATCCGGCGCTGGGCATTGCCCCTGCTCCTGCTGGCGTTTGGCGCGTTTTACCTGTTACCGCTGGCCACCCACGGCCTGTGGATCCCGGATGAAACCCGTTACGCGCAGATCAGCCAGGAAATGCTGCTGACCGGCAAGTGGGCCTCACCGCACTTCATGGGCATTCGCTACTTCGAAAAACCGGCTGCCGGCTACTGGATGATCGCGCTGGGCCAGGCGATCTTCGGGCAAAACCTGTTCGGCGTGCGGTTTGCCTCAGCCTTGAGCACCGGGCTGAGCATCCTGCTGGTGTACCTGGTGTCGCGCAGGCTGTGGAACGACCCGCAAAAAAGCCTGGTCAGCACCGTGCTGTACATGAGCTTTGTCAGCGTGGCGTTGCTCGGCGGCTACGCCAACCTGGACCCGCAATTCACCTTCTGGGTCAACCTGACCGGCGTTGCGCTGTGGTTCTGCTTCGACAGCACCACGCGCCGTGGCCGTTTATGGTCTTGGGCCTTGCTCGGCTTTGCCTGCGGCATGGGCTTTATGACCAAGGGTTTTCTCGCCTGGCTGCTGCCGGTGCTGATCGCCCTGCCCTACGCCATCTGGCAGAAACGCTTTGGTGAACTGCTCGGTTACGGCGTGGTGGCGGTAGTCGTCGCCATTGTTGTCAGCTTGCCCTGGGCGCTGGCCGTGCACCTGCAAGAGCCGGACTACTGGAACTTCTTCTTCTGGCACGAGCATATCCAACGCTTTGCCGGTGACGATGCCCAGCACGCCGAACCGTTCTGGTACTACCTGCCGCTGATGGTCGCGTTCTCGTTGCCCTGGGTTGCCTTGCTGCCGTCCACGGTCAAACAGGCATGGTTGGACAAACGCCTGCCCAAAACCGCGTTCCTGCTGCTGTGGCTGTTGATGCCCCTGGCGTTCTTCAGCCTGGCCAAAGGCAAGTTGCCGTCCTACATCATGCCGTGCCTGCTGCCGCTGGCTTTGCTGATGGGTTCAACCCTAAGCAACAAGCTCGCCCAGGGCCATGGCCGCGCCTTGCGCATCAACGGTTGGCTGAACTTGAGTGTCGGTGTGCTGGCCGTGTTGGCGCTCAGTTGGTTCCAATTGAAGAAGCCGGTGTACGAACACGGTGAGGAAACCCTCAGCTTGGTGCTGGTGTTTGCCTGCTTGTTCGGCTGGATCCTGGTCAACCTGCTGCAAGCCGCTCGCCCTTTGAAACTGTGGGCCGCGCCGCTGATCGGCAGTGGTTTGCTGGTACTGCTTGTACCCGCTGCACTGCCCCACTCGGTGGTTTACAACAAGATCCCGGATCAGTTCATCATCGACCACCAGCAGGAATTGCAATCGACCACCGCCTTGCTCAGCAATGACTTGGGCGCGGCGTCGGCCTTGTCCTGGCGCCTGGGGCGTCCGGATGTCGCGCTTTACAACACCGTCGGTGAAGTGAAGTACGGCATTGCCTACGCAGACACTGCCCACCGCAAGATCGGCACCACTCAGGTCCAGCAATGGATGAGTGATGCGCGTAAGCAAGGGTCGGTCGGTGTGGTCATGCGGGTCAAGGGCGACGATGAAGTCGCTGAAGTGAACCTGCTGCCCCAAGACGGCAAGCGTTACGAGCAAGGCAATCTGGTCATCCTGATATTCCCACAGGCCGCGCCATGATCACGCTGGTTCTTTTATTAAGCGCGTGCCTGCTTACGTGCATGGGCCAGGTTTCGCAGAAGTTTGCCGTGGAAAGCTGGCGCGACCAGCCGGACGGTTGGGCGCCAAAGCTGCGTTCGCCTTGGCTGTGGTCGGCGCTGGTGTGCCTGGGCCTGGGTTTGCTGGTATGGCTTTTGGTGTTGCAGCGCCTGGAAGTGGGCATCGCCTACCCCATGCTCAGCCTTAATTTTGTACTGGTCACGCTGATGGCGCGGTTTGTCTTTCATGAACACATCGATGGCCGTCACTGGCTGGGTGTGGCACTGGTCATCGGCGGTGTGGTGTTGCTGGGGCGTCACGTATGAGCCGGGTTCAAGGCTTTGCCCTGGCGTTGGGCAGCGTCGGCCTGGTCAGCGCCGCCCAACTGGGCATGCGCTGGAGCATGACGCGCCTGCCGCTGCCTGCCGAATGGCTGAACGCGTTCAACAGCAATGCCATCGACCTCGGCGCCTTGGGCGTGGTGATCCTGGCGATCATCGCCTATGCGCTGTCGATGCTTTGCTGGCTTGGCGCACTCAAGCACCTGCCGCTGGGCCGCGCCTATTCGCTGCTCAGCATCAGCTACGCGTTGGTCTACCTGCTGGCTGCCAGCCTGCCGGTGTTCAACGAAGATTTCTCGCTTTCGAAAACCCTGGGGGTGGCGCTGGTCATCCTCGGTGTTCTGGTCATTAACTCTCGTCGTGCTAGCGTTGCAAGCCCCAGGAATGCCCCATGAAAATCAGTGTATTTGGTAGCGGTTACGTTGGTCTGGTGCAGGCCACCGTATTGGCCGAAGTCGGCCACGATGTGATCTGCATGGACGTGGACAAGAGCAAGGTCGAGTCGCTGCAGAAAGGCCACGTGACCATCTTCGAGCCGGGTCTGGCAGCCATGGTCAAGGAAAACCTGGAAAGCGGACGCCTGCACTTTACCTTTGATGAAAAACTCGCGGTTGAACACGGTGAAGTGCTGTTCATCGCCGTGGGCACACCGTCGGACGAAGACGGTTCGGCCGACCTCAAATACGTGCTGTCGGTGGGCGACGCCGTGTCCCGCCACCGAGTGGAGCCGGTGATCCTGGTCGAGAAATCCACCGTTCCCGTCGGCACCGGTGACACCTTGCGCGCACACATCGAAAAGAGCCTGCGCGTGGCCGGCCGCCACTTGGAGTTCGATATCGTCTCCAACCCGGAATTCCTCAAGGAAGGCTCGGCCGTGGCGGACTGCCGTCGCCCGGACCGCATCATCATCGGCTGCGAGCGTGAAGAAGTGCGTGAAGTGATGCGCGACCTGTACGCGCCGTTCAACCGCAACCACGACCGCATCATCTTCATGGACCTGCGCAGCGCCGAACTGACTAAGTACGCCGCCAACTGCATGCTGGCCACCAAGATCAGCTTTATCAACCAGATCGCAGAACTGGCCGAGCACCTGGGCGCCGACATCGAAGCCGTGCGCCTGGGCATCGGCGCCGACTCGCGCATCGGCTACCACTTTATCTACCCCGGTTGCGGCTATGGCGGCTCGTGCTTCCCCAAAGACATGCGCGCCCTGATCCACAGCGCCAAGCAAGCCAACTGCTCCAGCGACCTGCTCGAAGCCGTTGAGGCCATCAACCAGCGCCAGAAGAGCAAGCTGTTCGAACGCGTCAACGCCTACTTCAAGGGCAACTTGCAGGGTAAAACCTTCGCCTTGTGGGGCCTGGCGTTCAAGCCCAACACCGATGACATGCGCGATGCGCCAAGCCGTGTGCTGATGGAAGCCCTGTGGGCAGCGGGCGCGCATGTGCGCGCGTTTGACCCTGAAGCCATGCAGGAAACCCAGCGCATCTACGGCGACGAGTCGCGCCTGACCCTGCTGGGCACGCCGGAATCGGCGTTGAGCGGCGCTGATGCGCTGATCGTCTGCACCGAATGGCAGCAGTTCAAGGCACCGGATTTCGACCTGATCCACACCCGCCTGAAAAACCCGGTGATCTTCGACGGCCGTAACCTGTACGACGGCGAGCGCCTGGCACGCAAAGGCTTCAAATACTTCCCAATAGGGCGAGGTGACTCCTGCGAACTGCCGATCCCTCAGCAAAACTGGGTGCCGCAGGTCAAGGAAGCCTGAGACGTGAATAGAGCTCAACCGCCCCTGCTCACCGCAACGATCCGCCACCAGTCGCTGGGGCTTGGGCTCCTGGCCCTGGTGCTGTTTATAGTGGGTAACTGGCACCAGGCGATTATCGGGTTTGACTCGCGCTTTGTGCTGTTTGCCCAGGAAATGCTGCGCCATGGGCCGAGCTTCTTCCCCACGACCTATGGCCAGCCCTACGCCGACTACCTGGCGACCTCGACGTTGCTGACGTGGGTCTTGTCGTTGCCGTTCGGCCAAGTCACCAGCTTGACCGCGTGGTTGCCCACCTCCATCGCTTCGGCGCTGATCGTCACGCTGGTGTATCGCCTGACAGCGCCCTACTCCACGCGCTGGGGCCTGCTGAGTATCGCGATGTTGCTGCTCAGCAGCACCTTCATCAGCGAAACTCGTGCGGTGTCGCTGGACCAGATGCTCGCCGCGGTGGCTTTGGCGGTGTTCTACCTAGGTTATGCGCATGATCACTTCGGCGCGGCTAAACGCCTGCATTGGCTGTTCCTGCTGCTGATTATCGGCTTTGCGGTGCGTGGGCCGATTGGCCTCGTGATCCCCACTGGCGTGCTGTGCAGCTATTACCTGCTCAACCGGCAATGGCGCCAACTGTTCACCTTCGGCTTGATTGCCTTGGCGTTGCTGGCGGCGTGTGTCGGTTTGTTGCTGCTGCTGGCCAAGCTCAGTGGTGGCGAGGACTTCATGCAGGACGTGATCCGCATGCAGTTCCTGGGGCGTATGGACGGCACCGAAGGCTCCAGCGGCGTGCTGTATTACTTCACCAGTTCCATGGGCAATTATGCCTTGGCTTACCCGCTGGCCTTGTTGGTGCTGCTGGCCGTGGCAGTCGGTGGGCGACGGGCGCCAGATCCGGCATTGCAGCTGGTGCTGTACTGCGCGGCCGCCGGTTTACTGGTGATGCTCGGTTTGTCGGTACCCCAGGCGAAAAAGGCCCGTTACATCCTGCCGATGCTCCCCATGGCGGCGATCATCGCGGCCTACCCGTTCCAGGTCAGCCAGGGGCGATTGTTCGCCGGGTTGCGCGGCTTGATGCTGGGCATCTGGACGCTGTTGCCGGCATTGTTGGTGATCGGGCTGGTGGTGGCGCGCAAGCGTTACCCGGAACAGTTGAGCAGCCTTGGGCTGATGTTCACGCTATTGGGCGTGCTTCAGGTACTGGCGCTGCTGGCCGTGTTGAAACCGCGCTTGCGACCATTGGCCCCGGCATTCGCGGCGGTACTGGCGTTATGGTCGACCTACATTGTGGTGGTCGAACCGTTGGAGCGCACGCTCTACGACGCCCGCACGTTCAGCCTCGCGGTCAAGGCTCAGATCCGCCAACAGCCGGCACCGGTGATACTGCATGGCTTGGGTAAAGATGCCAAAGCCATCAAGTTCATGGTCAACTTCGGATGCGATAAGGTGCCGTTGTTTACCCAAACGTCCGCTGACCTGACGCCGCTGCAAGGGCCTGCCTGGCTGGTGATGAGTGCAGCAGACTTTGAGCGCTTACAAGACCCGCGCTTGCGCACGCTCACCCCGACGCTCACTGGGGAGTTCGACAAAGACCCCTATGTGTTGCTGCATCTGGCGAGGGCGCCCGCGCCTTGATCGCGTTTATAGCGGCGGTTTAACAAACAACGCCCACTCTTTCAGGAGTGGGCGTTTTTCGTCATAACCACCAAGAAACCCCCTACATAGCTATGCGTAACGGCTGTCGCGCGTTGTCTTCCGACGCTTGGAACCCAAATGTAGACTCGTTGCCCAGTGCATTAACTATCTACTGCCCCGATCTCGGGAGGCTGGGGTAAGTGCACATTGGATAACAACAAGGACGCATTAGGCCATGCGACACACAGTGACTTACTTCATTAAGAGGGCAATGCCGTGCCGGAAGATCTCTTGCTTATTCCTCTGCCGAGACTGGATCGGTTGATGGAACTGCGTGACGCCCTGGTGGCGTTGAAGGGGCCGCTGGCCGACGACCCCGCGCTGCTGGAAAACCTGCAACGACACCTGTTCAACGAAGAGGCGGATACACGTGTATTGGGACGCCTGAGTACTGCACGGGCAGAGAAGGAATGCCCTGCTCCATTCGACGAAGCCACTTGACTGCATTATCTTTGTATTCAACCCTCATTAATATGCATTGGCGCGCTGGCATTCGGGGCGGCACACTGTGCGAGTTCCTCCCCCAACCGTTGGAACTTTCAAAGGGCTTTTCCGGGTGACCTGATCAGCCTTTTTCTTCGCCTGCTGTTTATGGACCCCTTCGATGCTCGCTCGCTGGTTACCCGCTGCAATCAACACCCGCCCCGCCGAATGGAGCCGCGCCGCAATCGGCATGGCCCTGGGCACGCTGTTCAGTGTCTGGGTGTGCGCCCAGCTGTTTGGCCTGGAGGTGGCCTTGCACTTGCTCGGGCCGCTGGGGGCGTCAGCCGTGCTGCTGTTTGCAGTGTCATCCGGCGCGCTGGCCCAACCGTGGTCGATCATCGGCAGCTATTTATGCGCCGCTGTCGTGGCGCTGCTGATCGCGCGGGTACTGGGGCGCACCTTGGGCAGTGCCTGCCTGGCAGCGGGCATGACCGTTATCCTGATGTGCTGGCTGCGTTGCCTGCACCCACCTGCCGGTGGCCTGGCCATGACCCTGGTGCTCGCCGACCCGGCGTCGATTGCCCTGGGTTGGCAGGAACTCGCACCGGTCATGCTCGGCGCGGGTGCGCTGCTGGCGTGTGCGTTGGCGTATAACAACGTCACCCGCACGCGTTATCCCAAAGGTACAGTCGACTCGCCGGCCGTCGTCCTGGGCAATGCCACGCAGGTCGCTGACCCCTCGATAACGGCGGCCGACTTGAAGCAGGCGTTGGCCGAGATGGAGCAGTTCTACGATGTCGCACCGTCCGAACTCGAACAACTGATCCACGCGGCGCAAGGCCATGCGCGACGCCGCAGCATTGGCGAAGTGCTGGCCAGTCGACCTGCTGCATAAATGCAAAAACGACCTGCATGATTCACGGTTGTACTGGGCAAATTTGCACTGGTAGGATCACGAGAGGGTTCGCCCGCGAATATCTTGATAAAGAACAATAAAAGCAGGGAGTTACAGATGACTGCTCAGGTTTCATCCGAAGCAAGCCGCGCCGATACTCTTCAGGAAGAAGTGCTGGCCGAGGTGCGCAACCATATCGGCCACCTTACCCTCAACCGCCCCGCTGGCTTGAATGCCATTACCCTGCACATGGTCCGCAGCCTCGCCTCGCAACTGCAGGCCTGGGCGGATGATCCGCAAGTCTATGCCGTGGTCCTGCGCGGCGCTGGCGAAAAAGCCTTCTGTGCCGGGGGTGACATCCGTTCCCTTTACGACAGCTTCAAGAACGGCGACAGCCTGCACGCCGATTTTTTCGTCGAAGAATACGCCCTCGACTTGGCCATTCATCATTACCGCAAGCCCGTACTCGCCTTGATGGACGGGTTCGTCCTCGGCGGCGGCATGGGCCTGGTGCAAGGCGCCGACCTGCGCGTGGTCACCGAGCGCAGCCGCCTGGCGATGCCGGAAGTGGCCATCGGGTATTTCCCGGACGTGGGCGGCAGCTACTTCCTGCCCCGCATTCCTGGCGAACTGGGGATTTACTTAGGCGTAACCGGTGTACAGATTCGCGCCGCCGACGCTCTGTATTGCGGGTTGGCGGACTGGTACTTGGACAGCGCCAAGTTCGCCGACCTCGACCAGAAGCTCGACCGCCTGCAATGGCAGGACTCGCCGCTCAAGGACCTGCAAGGTGTACTCGCCAAGTTGGCCGTGCAGCAATTGCCCGATGCACCGTTGGCAGCCCTGCGCCCGGCCATCGACCACTTCTTCGCCCTGCCGGACGTGCCCAGCATTGTCGAGCAGTTGCAGCAAGTCACCGTCGCCGACAGCCATGAATGGGCGTTGACCACCGCCAACCTGATGCAAACCCGCTCACCGCTGGCAATGGCCGTCACCCTGGAAATGCTCCGTCGTGGCCGCCGCCTGCCGCTGGAGCAGTGCTTTGCGCTGGAGTTGCACCTGGACCGCCAATGGTTCGAGCGCGGTGACCTGATCGAAGGCGTTCGGGCCTTGATCATCGACAAAGACAAAAGCCCGCGCTGGAACCCGCCCTCGATTCACGGGTTGGACGCAACCCATGTGGAAAGCTTCTTCCACAACTTCAAGCAGGTTGGGAGATAAGCCGTGCAAGACATTGAATATACTGAAGAACAAGTAATGATTCGCGACATGGCGCGCGACTTTGCCCGTGGCGAGATCGCCCCGCACGCCCAAGCCTGGGAAAAGGCCGGCTGGATCGATGACGCCTTGGTGGCCAAGATGGGCGAACTGGGCCTGCTGGGCATGGTGGTGCCTGAAGAATGGGGCGGCACTTACGTTGATTACGTCGCCTACGCTTTGGCGGTCGAAGAAATCTCTGCCGGTGACGGCGCCACCGGCGCGCTGATGAGTATCCATAATTCAGTCGGTTGCGGGCCAATTCTCAACTACGGCACACAAGAGCAGAAGCAAACCTGGTTGCCCGACCTTGCCAGTGGCCAGGCCATCGGCTGCTTCTGCCTGACTGAACCCCAGGCCGGTTCCGAAGCGCATAACCTGCGTACCCGTGCCGAACTGCGCGATGGCCAGTGGGTGATCAACGGCGCCAAGCAGTTTGTCAGCAATGGCAAGCGCGCCAAGTTGGCTATTGTGTTTGCGGTGACGGACCCGGAGTTGGGCAAGAAAGGTATTTCTGCTTTCCTGGTGCCCACCGAGACGCCGGGGTTTGTGGTCGACCGCACCGAACACAAGATGGGCATTCGTGCGTCGGATACCTGCGCGGTTACCCTCAACCAGTGCACGGTGCCCGAGGCCAATTTGCTCGGTGAGCGTGGCAAAGGCCTGGCCATTGCCCTGTCCAACCTCGAGGGCGGGCGCATCGGTATTGCCGCCCAGGCCTTGGGCATCGCCCGTGCGGCGTTTGAAGCGGCGCTGGCGTATGCGCGGGATCGGGTGCAATTCGACAAGGCGATCATTGAGCACCAGAGCGTTGCTAACTTGCTGGCTGATATGCAGACGCGCTTGAATGCTGCACGTCTGTTGATCCTGCACGCCGCTCGGTTGCGCAGTGCTGGCAAGCCGTGTTTGTCGGAAGCGTCACAAGCCAAGCTGTTTGCCTCGGAAATGGCTGAGAAGGTTTGCTCCTCGGCGATGCAGATTCATGGCGGGTATGGGTATCTGGAGGATTACCCGGTGGAGCGGTATTACCGGGATGCGCGCATTACGCAGATTTATGAGGGGACGAGTGAGATTCAGCGGATGGTGATTGCGCGGGAGTTGAAGAATTATCAGCTTTGAGGGGATTGGTGTTGTCGAGGGTCTGCTGGGTACATATCCGTTATTGGGGTGATGGCTGATATTGGTTCCGCTCTTACAGCGGGTCACTTTTGGAAAAGAGCCCCAAAAGTAACCAAAAGGGCTCTTGCCCCACCACTCGGCACCTCGCTTAGGCTCGGTGTGCCCTCACTCCGGCTTGAATCCGTGGGCCGCCGCCATGGGCCATCCTTGGCCCATCGC
>NZ_JBJGXU010000071.1:0-28255 GCF_045447305.1 Pseudomonas sp. D47
AAGCACGGCGGCCTAGTAGCCGACCTGAGTGGTTAAATCAAAAGCAAAACCGAGGCGGCCTGACAGCCGACCTGATCTTGGAAGCTGAAACTCAATCAAATGTGGGAGCTGGCTTGCCTGCGATGGCATCAACTCGGTGTACCTGATGGACCGAGGTGCCTGCATCGCAGCGGTGCGGCGATCCGACAAGCCAGCTCCCACATTAGAATGTCTACATTTGTAGATTCTCGTCCTGATATAGAGACTAGGTAATGCCAAGAGCGACCATTTTTTTGTACAGCGTCGACCGCCCCAGCCCCAGGCGCTTGGCTGCCCCTACTACGTTGCCTTCACACGCCGCCAAAGCCGCCCCAATCACCTGGCGATCAAAGCGCTCCCGCGCCGCCGCAAACGTCTCGCCCTCGACCGTTTCCACTGCGCCACGCGCCACCGGGCTGAACGTGCCAATCGCGGCGCGAATCTCTCCCGCATCCAGCACCAAGTCATCACTCAGCAACGCCGCGCGCTCCAGCACATTGCGCAGCTCGCGGATATTTCCCGGCCACGCATGCTGCGCCAACAGCGCCAGTGCCTCGCGGTCCAGTTCATGCTGGCTGCGCAACTCTTCCAGAATCGCCTCACTCAACGCCGGAATGTCATCCAGCCGCTCACGCAACGGCGGCACCTGGATCGGCAGTACATTCAGCCGGTAATACAAATCCGCGCGGAACTCGCCGCGCTTGATCGCCGCCTCCAGGTCCATGGACGTGGCGGCAATCACCCGTACATCGCTGTGCCGCATTTCATTGGAGCCCACTGGCTCGTATTCCTTTTCCTGCAACACCCGCAGCAGTTTGCTTTGCAGCGGCAGCGGCATGTCGCCGATTTCATCAAGGAACAGCGTGCCGCCCTGGGCGATCTGCAATTTGCCGGGGCGGCCTTTGCGGTCGGCGCCGGTAAACGCGCCCGGCGCGGTGCCGAAGAACTCGGCTTCGAGCAGGTCACCGGGAATCGCCGCGCTGTTGATGCTGACGAAGGCTTTGTGCGCACGCGGTGATGCGCCGTGAATCGCCTGGGCCAGCAGCTCCTTGCCGGTGCCGGTTTCGCCGAGCAGCAACACTGGCGACTCAGCGCTCGCACTGCGCCGCGCCCGGCGTTTGACTTCCAGGCTGGCCGCGCTGGTGCCGATAAAGTGCGCGAAGTTGTATTTGCTCTGGCGCGAGCGCAACAGCGAGCGGGTCGACGCCAGCTCCTGCTGCATGCTCAGGTAGCGCTCGATCAGCGGCGACAGGTTGCGCAGCTCGTCGAACAGCGCAAAGCCAATCGCACCGATCACCGCGCCGGCATCGTCGTGAATTGGCAGGCGCATCACCACCAGCGGGCCTTTGGGCGTGTCCTGGATGTCCAGCAAGATCGGCTGGTCATTGCGCACCACCTGGCGCAACAGGCTGTTGGAAATCACCTGTTCGCAGGGCTGGCCGATGGCCTCGTCGGCGCTTTTGAGGCCGAAACGCTTGGCGTAGCGTTCGTTCATCCACACGATATTCGCGTCGCGGTCGACGATCACCGTGCCTTCGCTGGACTGCTCGATGATCTCGAACAGCGACTGGATGGCCAGGCCGCGAACCTGTTGGTAGTCCTTGAGGCTTTCGTTGCTATTCATGCGTGCCGAATCCTGTGATCGCTGTGATCGTTCCCACGCTCTGCGTGAGAATGCCTCCCGTGACGCTCTGCGTCACTTGGCGTGCGGGGCGCGGAGCGTCCTTGGCTGTGTTCCCACGCAGAGCGTGGGAGCAATCTCACAAGGGAATATGCGCAGCCGCCAGCAGTTCTTTGGTGTACGCGTGCTGCGGCGCTTCAAATACCTCATGACTCGCGCCACGCTCCACCACCTTGCCATCCTTGATCACAATCATGTCGTGAGCCATGGCGCGTACCACGGCCAGGTCATGGCTGATAAACAGGTAAGTCAGGCCGTACTTCTCTTGCAGTTCACGCAACAACGCCACGACCTGCTTCTGCACCGTGCGGTCCAGGGCTGAAGTGGGTTCGTCCAGCAGCATCAGCGCCGGTTTAAGCACCAGGGCGCGGGCGATGGCGATGCGTTGGCGCTGGCCACCGGAAAATTCGTGTGGGTAACGGTGCCGGCTGGCGGGGTCGAGGCCCACGTCCTTGAGCACCTGCATCACTTGCGCATCGCGCTCGGCCAGGCTGCACGGTGCGTGCACTTCCAGGCCTTCGCTGATGATCTGCTCCACCGACATGCGCGGGCTGAGGCTGCCGTAAGGGTCCTGGAACACCACCTGCATCTGCTTGCGCCACGGGCGCATTTGCTTGTGGTTGAGCGGGTCGAGGGCCTCGCCCTGGAAGCGGATACTGCCGGTGGAATCGAGCAAACGCAGAATCGCCTGGCCCAGGGTCGATTTACCCGAGCCGGACTCGCCGACAATCCCCAAGGTCTTGCCGCGCTGCACGCTGAGGCTGATGCCGTCCACCGCGCGTAGGTAGGTCTTGCGCTGAAACAGCCCGCCGCTGAGGGGGAATTGCACCGTCAGGTCATCCACCTGCAACACCGTTTCGCGCTCATCGCTGCACAGTGCATCGCCGGCCGGTTCCGCATCCAGCAACAGGCGGCTGTAAGGGTGTTGCGGTGCGTTGAACAGCGTCTGGCAGTCGGCCTGCTCGACGATTTCACCGGCGCGCATCACGCACACGCGCTGCGCGATGCTGCGCACCAGGTTGAGGTCATGGCTGATCAGCAGCAGCGACATGCCCAGGCGTTGTTGCAAGGACTTGAGCAGCAGCAGGATCTTGCGCTGCACCGTCACGTCGAGTGCGGTGGTGGGTTCGTCGGCGATTAACAGTTCCGGCTCGCAGGCCAGGGCCATGGCAATCATCACCCGCTGGCGCTGCCCGCCGGACAGCTGATGCGGATAGGCTTTGAGGCGCTCCAGGGGTTTCTGGATGCCCACCAATTCGAGCAGTTCAAGGATGCGCGCCTGCGCCGCCTTGCCGCCCAGGCCCTTGTGCAGCAGCAGGGTTTCGCCGATCTGCTTTTCGATGCTGTGCAGCGGGTTGAGCGAAGTCATCGGCTCCTGGAAGATCATCGCAATGCGGTTGCCACGCAGCTTTTGCAGGGTGGCCGCCGAGGCGCCGATCAACTCCTGGCCGCGATATTTCACCGAGCCCGTGGTCTGCGTGCCGGCTTCGGGCAGCAGTTGCAGGATCGAGTGGGCCGTCACCGACTTGCCCGAGCCTGACTCGCCCACCAGCGCCAGGCATTCGCCGGGGCGCAGGTCCAGGCACAGCTTGCTCACCACGGTCTGGCCGCTGAAGGCGACACTCAGGTCGCGGATTTCAATGAGGTTCATAGGCAGTCACTCATGAGCGTGGGTCGAAGGCATCACGTAATGCCTCGCCGATAAAGACCAGCAGCGACAAGATCAGCGCCAAGGTGAAAAACGCCGTCAGGCCCAGCCAGGGCGCCTGCAGGTTCTGCTTGCCCTGGGCGATCAGTTCGCCGAGTGACGCACTGCCCGCCGGCATGCCGAAACCGAGGAAATCCAGGGCGCTCAAGGTCGAAATTGCCCCGGTCAAAATAAACGGCAGGTAGCTCAACGTCGCGGTCATGGCATTCGGCAGGATATGCCGGCGAATGATCTTGCCATCGCCCAGGCCCAAGGCGCGCGCGGCCTTGACGTATTCCAGGTTGCGCCCGCGCAGGAACTCGGCGCGCACCACGTCCACCAGGGCCAGCCAGGAAAACAGCGCCATGATCCCCAGCAGCCACCAGAAGTTCGGCTCGACAAACCCTGAGAGGATGATCAGCAAGTACAGCACTGGCAGCCCGGACCACACTTCCAGAATGCGCTGGCCGAGCAGGTCCACCCAGCCGCCGTAGTAACCCTGCAAGGCGCCGGCGGCAATGCCGATGGCGGCGCTGATGGCCGTTAACGCCAGGGCAAACAAAATCGACACGCGGGCGCCAAAGATCACCCGCGCCAGCACATCACGCGACTGATCATCGGTGCCCAGCCAGTTCACCGTCGACGGCGGGCTGGGGGCAGGGCGGCTCAGTTCGTAGTTGGGCGTGTCATCGCTGAACGGGATCGGCGGGAACAGCATCCAGCCGCCGTCCTGCTTGATCAGCTTTTGCACGTAGTCACTGCGGTAGTCGGCCTGGAACGGCAACTGCCCGCCGAACTGCTGCTCGGTGTAGCGCTTGAACACTGGGAAATACAGCTCGTTCTTGAAGCTGAGCACCCAGGGCTTGTCATTGGCGATCAACTCGCCGCCCAGGGTCAGGATAAACAGGCCGATAAACAACCACAGCGACCACCACCCGCGACGGTTCTTCTTGAACCGCTCGAAACGCCGACGCGCCACCGGAGACAAATTAAGCATCAGGCGTTCCTCGCGGCGAAGTCGATACGCGGGTCCACCAAGGTGTAGCAGAGGTCGCCGATGAGTTTTATCAGCAGGCCAAACAAGGTGAAGATGAACAGCGAGCCGAACACCACCGGGTAGTCGCGGGACACGGCGGCTTCATAGCTCATGCGGCCCAGGCCATCGAGGGAGAAGATCACCTCGATCAGCAGGGAACCTGCGAAAAACACGCTGATAAACGCCTGGGGAATCCCCGAGATCACCAGCAGCATGGCGTTGCGGAACACGTGGCCGTAGAGCACGCGCCGTTCGCTCAAGCCCTTGGCGCGGGCCGTTACCACGTATTGGCGGGTGATTTCATTCAAGAACGAGTTTTTGGTAAGGATGGTCAAGGTCGCAAACCCGCCGATAACCAGCGCGGTAACCGGTAGCACCAAGTGCCAGAAATAGTCGGCAATCTTGCCCACGGTGCTTAGCTCTTCGAAGTTTTCCGAGACCAGCCCGCGTACCGGGAACCAGTTGAGCGAGGTGCCACCGGCGAACACCACAATCAGGAACATCGCGAACAGGAACGCCGGCATCGCGTAGCCGATGACGATGGCGGTGCTGCTCCACACATCAAAGCTGCTGCCATGGCGTACTGCCTTGCGAATCCCCAGCGGGATCGACACCAGGTAGGTGATCAACGTGGCCCATAAGCCGAGGGAAATAGTCACCGGCATCTTTTCCAGGATCAGGTCAGTCACGGTCGCGCCGCGAAAGAAACTGTTGCCGAAATCCAGCTGCGCATAGCTCTTGAGCATCAGCCACAGGCGTTCCGGGGCGGGCTTGTCGAAGCCGTATTGTTTTTCGATGTCCTTGATCAACTTCGGGTCCAGGCCGCGGCTGGCCCGTGAGCCGCTGCTGATGCCCTCGCCGGATGAGCCACCGACGGCACCGCCGCCGATGCCTTGCAAGTGCGCAATGGCTTGCTCCACCGGGCCGCCAGGCGCGGCTTGGACGATCACAAAGTTAACCAGCAGGATGATCACCAGCGTCGGGATAATCAGCAGCAGGCGCCGCACGATATAGGCAAACATCAGCGGGCACCTGCGCGTTTTTTCAACTCGGCGTTCATTTGTTCATTCGTCAGTGGCGTGGGGCTGATTTCCCACCAGGTTTCCAAGGCTTCGTCGTTCTTCGCCTCGATGGCCGGGCGGCCGAAGCGGTTCCACCACGCGGCGGAGGTGCCGGGCGGGTAGTAGTTGGGAATCCACAGGTAGTTCCATTGCAGCACGCGGTCCAGGGCGTGGGCGTAGGTGAGCATCTGCGCCTGGGTGTTGGCCTTGACCAGGCCCTTGATCAACGTGTCGACGGCCGGGTCCTTGAGCACCATGTAGTTGTTGGCGCCCGAATCAAACGCGGCGGCGGAGCCGAAATAGTTGTACAGCTCCATGCCCGGCGAGGTGGTGACCGGGAAGCCGGTGACGATCATGTCGTAGTCGCGGGTCATCAGCCGGTTGACGTACTGGGAGGAGTCGATGCGGCGAATATTCAGGGTGATGCCGATCTGCGCCAGGTTGCGTTTGTACGGGAGTAGCAAGCGTTCCAGGCCGTTTTGTGTATTGAGGAAGGTGAACTCAAGCGGCTCGCCTTCGGCGTTGACCAGCTTGTCACCTTGCGGCTTCCAGCCCGCGTCCTCCAGCAAGGCCAGGGCTTGCAGCTGCTTGTCGCGGATCATGCCACTGCCGTCGGTGACGGGGGCCTTGAACACTTGGGTGAACACTTCGTCGGGAATCTGCCCGCGCAAGGGCTCAAGAATCGCCAGCTCCTCTGGGGTCGGCAACTGGCTCGCCGCCAGTGGGCTGTTGGAGAAATAGCTCTGCTGGCGGATGTACAGGTTGCGCATCATCTGCCGGTTGGCCCATTCGAAGTCCCACAGCATCGCCAGGGCCTCGCGCACGCGGCGGTCCTTGAACATCGGCTTTTGCACGTTGAACACGTAGCCCTGGGCCGGTTGCGGCATCTCTTTGGCCAAGTGCGCGCGTTGCAGGCGGCCATCGTCGAGGGCCGGGCCGTTGTAGCCGATGGAATAACCGGTGGCGGAGAACTCCCGGTTGAAGTCGTAGGCACCGCCACGCAGCACCTGGCGGGCCACTTCGGTGTCGCCGAAGTACTCCAGGCTCAGGTGATCAAAGTTGTACAGGCCACGGCTGACGGGCAAGTCCTTGCCCCACCAGTCCGGGTTGCGGGTGAAGGTGATGGTGGCGCCGGAGTCGATCTTGCTGACCTTGTACGGGCCGCTGCCCAGTGGGGCTTCGTAGCCGCCACCGTTGGAGAAGTCGCGGGTTTTCCACCAGTGCTCGGGGAACACCGGCAGGGTGGCGATATCCAGGGGCAGGGTGCGGTTTTCATTGCTGGAGAAATCAAAGCGCACCTGGCGCTCGCCTTCGACTTCGACGTGTTTGACGTCGGCGAACAGGGTGCGGAAACGCAGGCTGCCTTGGGTCATCAGCAGGTCGAAGCTGTAGCGCACGTCTTCGGCGGTGATCGGTGTGCCGTCGGCGAAGCGCGCCTTGGGGTTGAGGTAGAAGCGCAGCGACAGGCCATCGTCGGCGCGTTCCATCTTTTCGGCGACCAAGCCGTAGACGGTGTACGGTTCATCCAGGGAGCGTTGGGCCAGCGGGGCGTACAGCCAGCCGTCGACCTGGGAGACGCCGATGCCTTTGTCGATGTACGGCAGCACGTGGTCGAAGCGCCCGATCTCAAGGGCTGAGCGCTTGAGGCTGCCGCCTTTGGGGGCGTTGGGGTTGGCGTAGTCGAAATGGGTGAAGCCGGCGGGGTACTTGGCCGGTTCGCCGTAGACCGTGAGGTAGGTCTGCGGGGCCGCGATCACGGCGGTGCTGGCCAGCAGCAGGGCCAGGGCAGAGCTAAGGAGTGCTGTGGAAAAAGCCAATCGCATTGTCAGCCTTGAGTGCCGGGTGAAGAATAGGTTTTTGTACGTTAACGGCTTCAACGTTGCCAGTCATCACATGCACAACGGCCCACCATAAGGCGGGCCGTTGTTTATAGCATTAGCACGGACTGGATCAGTCCTGGCGGCTGGTGACTTCCAGCAGGTGGTAGCCGAACTGGGTTTTCACCGGGCCTTGCACGGTGTTGACCGGGGCGCTGAAGACGACGGTGTCGAATTCTTTGACCATTTGGCCAGGGCCGAACGAACCGAGGTCACCGCCTTGGCGGCTGGAAGGGCAGCTGGAGTTGGCTTTGGCGACTTCTGCGAAATCGGCGCCGCCTTCGATCTGGGCTTTGAGTTCGTTGCACTTGTCTTCAGTGGAAACGAGGATGTGACGGGCGGTAGCTTTGGCCATGGGGAATAACTCCTTGAATAAAAAGGGTGAGCGTACCGGATTCAGGCGGTTATTTGTTGGCAAAGTTCCATGTTTTGTTGGTTGGTTGAGTACATATCCGTTGCTGCGGTAACGGCTAACTAGGGTTGCGCTCTTACAGCGGGCCACTTTTGGCAAACGCGCGGAATGCCGGCCCAGCCAAAAGTACCCAAAAGGTCTTTGCCCCACCACTCGGTGCCGAGTGGTGGGGCACAACAACCCCAGTACTCATCCACATTTGTCAGCGAGATCAGCTTACTTGCCGCCAGTAATCTGCTTCACCAACTCCGCATGCCCCTTCACATCATCCGCCCGGGAAATCGCCTGGATCACCAGCAAGTGCTTGCCTGAGCCACCGAGGAACGTGGAGTTCAAGGTCTTGCCTCCGCCCTGGGTGGCGGTGCTGTCGACCTGGCGAAGTCCCAGGCCCTTAAAGGTGAGTTTCTTCTCGTTCTGCTTCTTGAAGTCGGGCAGGGCGGCGCTCTGGTCTTTGACGAAACCAGCCACGGCGCCATCCAGAAACTGCGGGTCGTTATCCTTGATCGTGGCCCCATCGTTGCGCACGGTTTCGGCGACGATCACCACACTTTTGCTGGCCGCGTTGGCGTACAGCGTGCCCTGGGTGTCGGCAGTGCCATCCTCAACCTTGCCGGTTGGCAGGGTGTCGGCGATGTAGGCCTTGGGCAAGTTGAAGGTGAACTTGCCGCCCAGGGTCGAGATGGTTTGCGTGCTGGCTGCGAACACGCTGCCGGCGGTGAGCGCGAGGGCCAGCAGGGCGGCGGTCTTGGTGAAGGTGGCCATGAAGCGCTCCAGGAGATGAACGAAATTGCGGAGTATTCTGTCAGAAATTTCGCAATATCGTTCATTCGCACCCTCACGCTTTGTCGGACTCTTCCTCAAGCCGGTCCATCTCAAACAGCCGCGCCAGTTCGGTACGGGCTTCCTGGGCGGTTTGCATCACCTTGGCCGCATCGTCGTACACCGCGTGTTGCGCGGCCAGCAATTGCAGGTCGTGGTTTTTGAAACGGGAGATGCGTGCATCCGCCTGGGCTTGGCTCAAACCGAGGCCGACCAAGGTACGGCGGCTCATTTCCAGGCTGGAGTAAAAGGTCTCGCGCACCGGTGAGGCGTCCAGGTCCACCAGGCGGTGCACGTGCTGGCGGTTACGGGCACGGGCGATGATTTTCATGTGCGGGTAGAGGCTGCGTACCATTTCGGCGGTCTTGATATTGATCTGCGGATCGTCCATGGCAATCACGAAGAATTCAGCCTGATCGACCTTGGCCGCGTGAAGGATTTCCGGGCGCTGCGGGTCGCCGTAGAACACCGGCATGCCGCCGAAACTGCGGGTCAGTTCAATGGTTTCCACCGAGGTGTCGAGGGCGATGAACGAGATATTTTGCGCGCGCAGGATCCGCGCCACGATCTGGCCCATACGGCCCATGCCGGCAATCACCACGCGTGGCGCATCGCTTTCGATGGCGCGGTATTCCTCGGGCACCTCCACCGGTTTGGCCTTGGACTTGAACAGCTTTGTGCAGACCAACAACAGCAGCGGCGTCACGGCCATCGACAGGGTGATGGTCAGCACCAGCACATCGTAAAGGTGCGGTTCGAACAGGCCTTGGTCGCGGCCGATCTTGAACACCACGAAGGCGAATTCACCGCCAGCTGCCAGCACCACGCCCAGGCGCAGCGCGCTTTCGCGATTCAGGTCGCCCACCAGCCGGCCGACCGCGTACAGCAGCGGCAGCTTTAAGCCAATCAACAGCAGGGTCAGGCCGATCACCACCAGCGGCGAGCTGAGCAGCAGGCTGAGGTTGGCGCCCATGCCCACACTGATAAAAAACAGGCCGAGCAGCAGGCCCTTGAAGGGTTCGATCTGGGATTCGAGTTCGTGGCGGTATTCCGAGTCCGCTAGCAGCAGCCCGGCGAGGAACGCGCCCAGGGCCATCGACACACCCACCAGTTCCATCAGCCAGGCGGTGCCGATCACCACCAGCAGTGCGGTGGCGGTGGACACTTCACGCAAGCCGGTCTTGGCGACGATGCGAAACACCGGGCGCAACAGGTAGCGCCCGCCGATGATCACCACAGCGATGCTGCCGAGGATCTGCAACACATGCTGCAGGCCCTGGGCTTCGGTGGTCGGGTGATCGCTGCCGGCCAGCAGCGGCACCATCGCGATCAGTGGGATCGCGGCAATGTCCTGGAACAGCAGAATCGCAAACGCCAGGCGTCCATGGGGCTGGTTCAGTTCCTTGCGCTCGGCCAGGCTTTGCAGGCCGAACGCGGTGGAGGACAGCGCCAGGCCAAGGCCCAGGACAATTGCGCTGTTCCACGTTTGGCCGAACAGCCACAGCGCGACGACACCCATCACCACGCCCGTGAGCAACACCTGGGCCAGGCCAACGCCGAACACCGCCTTGCGCATCACCCACAACCGTTTGGGCGACAGCTCCAGGCCGATGATGAACAACAGCAACACCACCCCCAATTCCGAAAATTGCGCGACGCTTTGCGGGTTGCCGATCAGGCCCAATACCGAGGGGCCGATGATCACACCGGCGAACAGATAACCCAGCACCGCGCCCAGTTGCAGACGCTTGGCCAACGGCACGGTCAGCACGGCGGCGAGCAGGAACACCACGGCTGCTTGTAACAGGTTGCCTTCATGGGGCATTGCGAACTCCAGGCTCTTTAAAGCGAATCGACAGGGCGCTATTAGAGCGCTTTTTCACATTTTGAAACGTGTGTTTCTGCCGCGACAGTCAATGTATGTTGGCTGAAATCCCATTCTTGTCGGGCGTTTACGAAAGTATTAATACCATTTAATTCAATGACTTTTCTGTAGGTCTACTACCGTTTCGACACACTGGATCTGTTGTCGCCACGGTCAGGTATTTCGAGTTTGATGCGTGTGGGTTAATAGAGTTGGGCTTCTGCGCATTCATGGATGAAAGGCTTGAACAACTCCGGCACCCTCGACCTGGCACTGTTGGGCCTGGGCTATTCGGGGCAACGTTCGCGCAACGACAAGGATCACGCGATGACCATCAGCTTCTCTCTCGGTTTCTGATCAAAGCCGAGCACCTTTAACCGCCCGAAAGGGCGGTTTTTTTTGCAGTGATTGTTACTGGGCTGCAATGCCGCGACTTAAGGATATGAAAGAGCCGCGCCCTTTGTGGCGAGGGGGCACGCCCTAATGCCGTTCAGTTAAGCGCAGATCCCACATTTAATCTTCGCTGCTTTGGGCATTGCGTTCGCTTAACTGAACGGCATTAGGGCACGCCCGCTCGCCACGGGTGGCATTCCAATCTGGAAAATGAGGGAATAAAAGATCATTGAAATAATTCCTTTAAAGGAATATTCCTGTTTCCGGCAACCTAAATTCAGGGCCGTCACCATGGCTAAAAAATTCGCTGAATTTCAACCGCGCATGACGCTCGAAGCGCGTGCTGAGGCCGAGCAGCTGTTCCGCCAACCTCTTAAAGAAATGCCGCTGCACGAACTGCGCAAGGCTCAACAATTGAGCCAGGAGCGCCTGGCCAAGGCATTGAATATCAACCAGGCGGCGGTTTCCAAGATGGAGCGCCGCACCGACATGTACATCAGCATATTGCGCGACTACATCCGGGCCATGGGCGGCGAACTGGAAATCATCGCGACGTTTCCGGATGGCCAGGTCAAGATCGACAACTTCGCTTACTAAGGTGCATTGGGCCACTCATATGAACCAACTCCTCGCCATGCGCGCCTTTGTCCGTGTTGTCGATACCGGTTCGTTCAGCCGTGCGTCCGACCAACTGGCGCTGCCGCGTTCCACGGTCAGCAAGCTGATCACCGACCTTGAAAAGCACCTGGGCATCCAGCTGATGCACCGCACCACCCGCGCCTTGGCGCCAACGCTCGAGGGGCTGGAGTATTACCGCCATGCGCGGCGACTGGTGGCTGAGCTGGATGAAGTGGACAGCGCCGCACGCGGGCAAGTCCTCAAGCCCGGTGGGCATTTGCGGGTGGATGCGCCGGCCTCGTTTGCCAATTGCCTGTTGATACCGGCGCTGGTGGATTTTCATCGCGAGTATCCCGATATCACCATCGCCTTAGGCATCAGCGACCGTGCGGTCAACATCGTCGGGGAGGGCGTTGATTGTGTGATTCGAGCCGGCAAGCTGGACGACATGGCGATGATCGGGCGCAAGGTGGCCGACCTTGAGTACCTGACTTGCGCAGCGCCCAGTTACTTGGACCGCAGGGGTGTGCCGCAGTCGCCGGAGGACCTGCAGAACAACCACCTCAAAGTCGGCTATTTCTTTACCGGCTCGGGCAAGCCGGAACCGCTGATTTTCGAGACGGCTGGGCAGTGTATCGAGGTCAACGACTGTGCCTTTTCGACCAATGAAGGCAATGGCCTCAAGGAAATGCTGCTCGCAGGCCTTGGCGTAGGGCAGCACTTCACCTCTATCGTGCAGCACTACCTCGACACCGGCCAACTGATCCGCGTGTTGCCGCACTGGTCACGCCCGGCCACGCCGCTGCATATCCTTTACCCACCCAATCGCCATCAGAGCGCACGCCTCAAGGTGTTTACCGAGTGGGTCATCCACACGTTCGGTGTCAGGGAATAATCGCGGTTACGCGAATCTCCACGCGCATGGTCGGCAAACCCAGGGCCTCGACGCCGATTTGTGTCCAGATCGGTGCATGGTCGGGCATCAAGCGGCGGTAGTGCTTGACCATCGCCTCGTTGACCTGCGGCGGGAAGCCGCCAACGTGGTAGGAGTTGATGTGAATCACATGCTCCCAACCCGCGCCGGCGGTGGTCAGGGTGCGCTCCAGGTTACGAAAGGCTTGGGCAATTTCTTCGTCGAGGTCGGTGGGGATCTGAAAATCATCATCCCAGCCGCCTTGGCCTGAGGTTTCCACGCGGTTGCCGACTTTCACCGCTTGCGAGTAGTGCAAGTGTTCGCGCATGTAATCGCCATAACCTGGGGTGACAAAAAACTCGGGGGTGCTCATGGTGTTTCCTCGGTTCAGTACAAGACTTGGCGAATGCTAGTGGACCGAATACGCGAACAAAATCCCGGTTTTTTGCCATGACTATCTATCAGCCTGCACAATCGGCTTACGGTAAAGCCCCACGGCTAAACCGATGATGATGAGCGTGATGAAGATCAGGTGGGGTGTGGAAATGCGCTCGCCCAGTATCAGCATCGAACTGCCGATCCCGAATACCGGGATCAACAACGGCAGCGGCGCCACGGTCGAAACGGGATAGGCCTTGAGCAGCGAGTTCCAGCCCCAGTAGGCAAAGTGCGTCGCCAGGTAAACCTGGAACAGGATCGACGTCACTGCGGTGAGGTCGAGGCTGGCGGGTACGTTCTCGAATGCGGTGCTGCCGTGCATCCACCAGGCCATCAGGCACAACGGAATCGGTGGAAACAGGCTGGCCCACACCATGAACCAGAAAATTTCCTTCACCCCTGACGCCTTGATGATGACGTTGCCGATGCTCCACGCCAACGCACTGAGCACGATCAACAGCACACCGAATACCGCATGCTCGCCGTCCTGGGTGCAGATGATGCCCTCCAGGCCCATCAAGGCGAGTAACGCGCCGACCCACTGCGCACGGCGGATGTGTTCCTTGAACAACAGGCAGCCCCAGCCGAGGGTAAAAAACACACTGAGCTGAATGATCAGCGAAGCGATCCCCGGGCTGACGCCGACCTGGATGCCATAGTTGATGACGCCCCACATGCCCAACCCGAAGATAACGCCATAGCCGGCCACATAGCCGAACCTCACGGCGGGGCGCTTGATAAAAAATACCAATGGCACGGCGGCGAGGGCAAAGCGCATGCCGGTTAGCACAAAGGGGTCGATTGAGCGCAGGCCCAGCTTGGTGATGGGGAAGTTCAAGCCCCAGACGTGACCAGCAGGGCGAGGGCCAGATGTTTCTTATGCATGGGTGTTCCTTTGAACAAGGTTGATCAAAGGCGTGAATGCTAGGGCGCGTGGAAATGGCCCGCTTGCTATCCCAGGTCATATCTTGACAAGATCGGGCCATGATCCCGATATTTGAAACCAGCGACCCTGAAGCCGTCGTCACACTGCGCGACTATGCGTCCGGCACCGTATTTCCACGGCATACGCACCCACGCGGGCAGTTCGCCTATGCCTCAACCGGCGCCTTGAGGATGTTTACCGACCTCGGCAATTGGGTGGTGCCACCGCAGCGGGCGATTTGGGTGCCGGGCGGTGTGCCCCATGAAATGCACATGCGTGGCGATGTGGTGATGCTCAATACCTACCTTGACGACAGAGCTGCTGAACGGGCAGGGCTGCAGGACCGCTGCCAGGTATTCGACGTGTCGCCGCTGCTCAGGCATCTGCTGGAAGCGGCACTGGCTATCGGACCATCGCCAGCCTCCGCTGTCCGGCAGCACTGCATATTGACGCTGTTGATCGATGAAATAAGCACCATGCCCGAATTGCCCCTCAGTGCCAGCCCTTTCAAGGTCTTTGGAAAAAGCCTCAAAAAATGATCATTTTTTGACCAAAAGAGATGCTAACTGAACCAAATTCAACTCGTTTTTTTCTTAATTTCAGCCTGGAATTGGCGTAGGACGCGATTTAGGCAAAGACCTTGAAAGGGCTGCCCCTCAGTGCGCCATTGCCCGCCGAACCGCGTCTGGCCCAGGCTTGCCAGCGCTTCCTGGACGCGCCTGCGCAAACCGTCTCCCTTGACGAAATGGCCGATTGGTCGAACATGAGCCGCCGCACTTTCACTCGCCATTTCCACGACTGCACCGGCATGACGTTCGTGGCCTGGCGCCAGCAGGTCTGCCTGCTCGAAGCCACCGCCCGGCTCAGTCACGGCGCCTCCATCACCCAGGTGGCGTTAGAGCTGGGTTTCAGCAGCTCCAGCGCCTTCACCTCGGTGTTCCGCCGCAACCTGGGGGACTCGCCGGCGCGCTACCTGGCCAAATCCAAGGCGGCATCAGTGTTCTGAACACTGCACACGTCGGTCAGGATTCACCTTTACCAAGGCCATGCTTTGTTACTATCGCCGTCCATCGTCACCAGGAGTCACCGGCCCATGCAACACCAGTGGGATGAAATGCACCGCACCCGCAAGCCCACGTTTGTATTGTGCGGCGAGCCCCAAGGGGATGTGCTCAATCTCTACGTTCACGGTTACTCGGCCTTCTTCAATCGCCAGCAACTGGGCAATTTCAAGCAGCAGTTGGCGAGCATCGAAGGCTCGACCAACCTGATGCTGTTCTGGCCGGCGGGGCACTTTCTGGAAAACCTGTTTGCGCCGTTCAAGGATGTCATCACCTCGATGCTCGGCGGCGGCGGCCTGGGTGCGGCGACGGTGGGCGTGGGCAAAGCGATTGCGTATTTTCTCGACCATTACAAAAGTGTCGAGGCGCGTGTCGATGAAGTCGCTAAAACGTTATTGCCTGAGCTGGCCAGCTACCTGCACGCCGAATCGCTGAAGGTGCGGCGCATTAACCTGATCGGCCATTCCCTCGGCGCGCGCATCCTGGTCAAGAGTGTGTTGGCCAGCCCCGAGGTGGCGCGCGAACTGCCGTTGAACAACGTGTTGCTGATGGGCGGGGCGATCTGTACGTCCAGCCCGTGGGATGAAGTGTCGGCGCCGCTCAAGGGGCGGGTGATTAACTGTCATTCCAGTAAAGACTGGGCGCTGGCGATGAAACCGGACACCGAGCGGTGTATTGGCCGCTATGCGATTGAGGTCACGCCGGCGCTCAAGGCCAAGGTCACCAATGTGCACCTGGCCACGTTCGACCATGGCGCCTATTGGCCGCAGTTGAAGACGGTGGTGCAATACACCGACCTGTTGCAGGAACGGCGCGGCATGATTCGCGCCGATCAGCGCAGCAGTGAAGTGCGCTTTGCCGAAGAGGACGTGGAACTGTTCCCCGCATTGGTCCAGGCGCGGCCGGACGAGCTGAAGTTCCTGGCCGAGTTGATGGCGCAAAAGCGCAGTGCTTCGATTGATGCCACTGTGCGCGAACCGCTGAAACTGGCCATCGAGCTGCAGCGCATGGGCGGTGACAGCATCATGAACCTTGCCCGTGGCCATGGCGTGAGTTATCGCAAGATCGCCGAAGGCGTGGCGCAGCGGCTGGGCATCAAGTTTGATGAACCGGTGGAAACCGTTGCACTGGCGGACATCGAGGCCCAGGTCGCAGAAAAATTGATCGAGCAGTACAAGGACAAACTCAGTCGCGCCGACCGGCAGGCCTTCGACGCCGAACTCAAGGCCGCCGCGCAAAAAGAGCAGGGTTTGTTCAACCGCTTCGACGTCGGCCGCTCGGCCACCACCGCCTTAAGCGGCACGGCGTTGGCGGGGTTAACCGGGTTTATCGTGCGGCGCGGCGCCGCCACGGCGATTCCAGTGGTGGGCCAGGCATTGGCGGCGGCGATGTTGCTGGTCACCGGCGTGCGCGCGTTTTCCGGCCCGGCGTATTCGATTACCACCTTATCGGTGTTGATGATCGGCATGATTCGCCAGCGCATGGAGCGCGAGGCGCTGAACCAGGAGCTGGACCTGGTGGTGCAGGTCGTGGACACGTTTGGCCTGCCCCGGGAGACGGTGATGCGCACGGTCGCGTCGGACTGATAAGCTGCGTTCTGACTTGTGTGTTTGCCTGGGATACCGCGTGAAATTCAGCCTGCCGAAAATCGCTACCGCCCCGTTCTGCCCGCCGGAAGTGGCCGGCTCCGTTATCGTTGACCCCAAGGCTTCGTTTTTCAAACGAGCACTGATGTTCGCCGGCCCCGGCCTGCTGATCTCTATCGGCTACATGGACCCCGGCAACTGGGCGACAGCCATCGAGGCCGGTTCACGCTACGGCTACAGCCTGTTATTCGTGGTGCTGCTGGCCAGCCTGGCAGGCATGGCGGTGCAATGCTTGTGTTCGCGGTTGGGCATCGCCACCGGTAAAGACCTGGCGCAGCTGTGCCGCGAGCGCTACAGCAAACGCTCGGCGCGTACGCAGTGGCTGCTGGCCGAGATCTCGATCATCGCCACCGACCTTGCCGAAGTGCTCGGTTGCGCCCTGGCGTTTCACCTGTTGCTCGGCGTGTCGCTGACCACCGGCATTGTCATTACCGCGTTCGACACACTGTTGATCCTGGCCCTGCAAAACCGCGGCTTCCGGCGTCTCGAGGCGATCATGCTGGCGCTGGTCGCAACCATCGGCGTGTGCTTCTTTATCGAACTGGTGCTGATCAAGCCTTATTGGCCGGACGTGCTCCGTGGTTTCACCCCGTCACTGTCGGCCATCAGCGATGCTGCGCCGTTGTACCTGGCCATCGGCATACTCGGTGCCACGGTGATGCCGCATAACCTCTACCTGCACAGCTCCATTGTGCAAACCCGCCTGATTGGCAAAGACCTCGCCAGTAAACAGGACGCGGTCAAGCTGGCGCGTATCGACACCATCGGCTCCCTGGCCCTGGCCTTGCTGGTCAACGCTGCGATCCTGGTGCTGGCCGCTGCGGCTTTCTACAAGACCGGCCATACCGACGTGGTCGAGATCCAGGATGCTTACCACCTGCTCGACCCACTGGTGGGCGGCGCCTTCGCCAGTATCCTGTTCGGTATCGCCTTGCTGGCTTCCGGGCAGAGTTCGACGTTTACCGGCACCATTGCCGGGCAGGTGATCATGGAGGGTTACCTCAACCTGCGTATTCCGTGCTGGCAGCGACGCCTGATCACCCGTGGCCTGGCACTGATCCCGGCGTTTCTCGGGGTGTGGCTGATGGGCGACGATGCTATCGGCAAACTGCTGATTCTCAGCCAGGTGGTCCTCAGCCTGCAGTTGCCGTTCGCGCTGTACCCGCTGATTCGCATGACCGATGACAAGCAACTGATGGGGCCGTTTGTTAACCGCCTGCCCACGCGGCTTTTGGCGTGGTTTCTGTTCGCGGTGATCAGTGGGGCGAATGCGTGGTTGATTGGGCAGTGGTTGTTCTGATCGGATGTTCAGGTCAAAAGGCGCCCTCAAACGCATCCAGCGGGTCGTCCGGTAGTGGCGAGCTAAAGTCGTTCGGGACCAGCAGTTTCCCTCTCATAAGGCCGATTCGACGTCTGTGAGGTTTCCCGGCCGGCACCCGCTGGGCAAGCGCCCATCCGTTCTTGGTGATAAGAATGGTTTGGCCGGTACTGGACTGATGAGCCAGCTGTGAAACGCTGGCCTTTGCCTGGCCTGACGAAACGGTGATTGCGGTGCACGATGCGCTCATGGCGTCTCTCCTTTGCGGAAGTCGCCTGAGTTTGGCGCAGGGCGCCGTGCCCGGGAATGGTTGCCTGGGAAATCAGAATAAGCCTACTTTTCCCAGTAAGCTTTTTTACCTGACACCCGCTGTTCAGAGTGATCGAGACCGCTCATCTGTCCCAATAAGGCACCGTCCCAAAACACTCCACAAAGTAATCAATCACCGTGCGCACCTTCAGCGACAGGCGTCGGCTGCCCGGCCACAACGCGGCAATCTGCTGCGGCTCCAGCGTTGTCGCCACGTCGTATTCGGTCAGCACCGCCTGCAAGGTGCCTGCGCGCAAGCCTTCGCCGATCAGCCAGGAGGGAAACACCACCAGCCCCAGGCCTTGCTCCGCTGCGTGGGTGAGGGTGTCGGCGTGGTTGCCGGTGATTGAGCCTTTGACGCTGTAGGGCGTCCAGTCGCCTTGGTCGCGACGGAAGAACCAACGTTGCTGGCCGGTGATGCCTTTGTAAGCCAGGCACTGGTGGTTGACCAGTTCGTCGGGGTGGCGCGGTGTGCCATGGCGGGCCAGGTAGGCAGGGCTGGCGGCGAGGCGAAAACGCTGGGGCGCGAAGATGCGCGCCTGCATGCCCGAGTCGTTGAGCACGCCGATGCGAAACAGCAGGTCGGTGCCGTCTTGCAGCGGGTCGACGTAGGTGTCGGTTTGCTGGATATCCAGTTGCAACTTGGGGTAGCGCCGACACAACTCGCCCAGCCACGGTGACAGGTGGCGCTGGCCGAACACCATCGGCGCATTGATGCGCACCAGGCCGCTGGGTTCGCTTTCCTGTTCCTGCAAGGCTTGGCCGGCTGTTTCCAGTTGTTCCAGCATCAAGCGCGCGTGATGCCCGAGCAGGCGCCCGGCTTCGGTAGGGCTGACGGCGCGGGTGTGGCGGTACAGCAACTGTTGGCCGAGTGCCTGCTCCATCAGCTGGATCTGCCGAGAAATGGAGGAGGGCGCCAGGCTTTCGCGGCGCGCAACTTCGGAAAAACTGCCGTGATCCAGCACGGCGACAAACAGGCGCAACGCCTTGAAACTCAATTCATTCAAGCCCTGCATCATGGTCTCCAAGCTGTGCGTAATGCGCAAAGGTGTTATCCGTATGCTCCCATTTATCGCACAGCACGGCCACCGGATAATGCGCGCCATGTTCAGTTCTTGAAGCGCAGGTGATGTATGCAGGCAAGTTCAATCGAAGGCGTGGCGCAGGCTACGCCGAAAAAAAACCTTCTACGGCTACTGTTGTTGCCGCTGGTGATTCTGGCGGGCATGGGCCTGTCGGTGGAGGCCGGTTTGCTCGGGCCGCTGGGTGTACAGGTGGGCCACTTGTGGGCGACCTTGAGCATCTTTGGCGTGGGCACGGCGATCCTGTTTTTGCTGCTGCTGTTCAGCGGCCCGCAAAAGGGCCCAGCACTGACTGACCTGCCGCGCTGGCAGCTGATCGGCGGGTTCCTGGGGCCGATGTACGTGGTGGTGTTGACCTTGGCCACGCCTCATATCGGTATCGCCATGACCATGATCGCGATTCTGTCGGGCCAGGTAGGCAAGAGCGTGTTGATCGACCATTTTGGCTGGTTCGGCACGGCGCGCAAGCGCGTCAATGGCGAGCGCTGGATAGCCCTGGCGTTGATTGTGGCGGCACTTGTTTTGATAGCGCGAGGGTAAGGCGATGAATTTGATTCTGTTATTGGTGCTGGTGATTGCCGCCGGCGCGGTGCTGAGTGTGCAAGCGGCCATCAACGGTCGCTTGGGCCAGGCTGTAGGTGTGTTGCGCAGCAGTTTGCTGACCTTCGCGGTGGGCGCGATCACCACTGCGCTGCTGATTTTCTTCTTTGAGCCCGCCCAGGCCGTCAGCCTGCTGGACGTGCCCAAATGGCAACTGACCGGGGCGCTGTTCGGCGTGGTGTACATGATGGTGATGGTCGGCGCGGTGCCTATCGTCGGTACGGCGGTGGCGACCGTCGCGGTGATCGTCGGGCAGTTGGGCATGGGCATGCTGATCGATAACTTCGGCTGGCTCGGTAACCCGGCCATCGAACTGTCGGGCAGCCGTATCGTGGCGATGCTCTGCTTGGCCCTGGCGCTGGTGTTCATGTACCGCAGCAATACTCGTCAGGCCGATTAACGGGCTGAACCTTGGCGCCTTGCCGGGAGTCATTGGTTAAGGTGCTGCGTTCGCAACACCTGGACGACCATGAGAAAGGAGTCTGACCATGCCAGATACAACCTGTGCCTGCCCACACTGCAAATGTGTACTCGGCGCCGACGCGGTAATGAAGGACGGTAAGGGCTATTGCTGCCAGGGCTGCGCCGAGCACCATGCGCATGGTGAGCCGTGCGCAGCGGCGACGGGCTGTGAGTGCGCCAAGTCCGCCAACGGCTAAAAATCCTCTCGGATTATCGGGTGGCGGTCATTACCATGGCCGCTCACCCTTGATTGATGTGCTGTTCATGGCCCTGGCCGCTCCCCCCCGACCTCAGTGATCACGCCGTGTCTGTGCAACCCCTGGCGCGCACCTACCCGCGTGGGTTGTACGTAGAACCCCATAGCCACGACTGGGGCCAGTTGCTCTACGCCGTGAGCGGCGTGATGTGGGTCGAAACACCTCGGGAAGCCTTGGTTGTAGCGCCGCAACGCGCGGTGTGGCTGCCTCCGGGCGTGGAGCACGGCATTCGCGTGGTCTGCGACTTGCAGATGCGCAATATCTACCTGCGCCCGGCTTTGGCGGCGACGTTGGACAGCCAGGTGCAGATGATTGAAGTCGGTGGGCTGTTGCGTGAGCTGATCGTGACCGTGGTCGATCAGGGCGACAACGGCGATAGCGCTTACTACGACGCTGTGGTCGGCTTGGCCCTGTTGGAATTGCAGCGGGCGCGCCGTATGAGGAAGTGAACAAAGGCAGTGCAGACAAGCTCATTTCCCTGCCCTAACACCGTCAAAACTGTGGGAGCTGGCTTGCCTGCGATATCGGTGGGTCAGCCAACAATTTTTTACCTGATGGGCCACCATCGCGGGCAAGCCCGCTCCCACAGTTTGATCTTCACTGGGCTTTGGGAGTGAGTTTGGCTCGGAGGTTTCCTACAAGGGTTTCAGGTTGTCGCTCGGAAGGCGGCTGACTAACCTCACTGCCGTCGCTGCCAATTCAGCGACCGGATTTGACCGTCCGATCTTGTTAACGAAACGCTACGCCCTGTACCTATCTCAGGCGTTTTTTTTATGCCTGAGGTATTGTGTCGCGGCAGTTGTGCGCGGGATACCTTCGGGTATGCCGGGTTCGTTGACAGCCGGTCGGTCAACCCGCGTACAGCTGCCACCTTAACTCGCTTGACCGCGAGCGTTGGCAGCTCAACTTGTCGACGGAGTTCCACCATGATCAAAGACAGCCCAAATCCCCCCGGCCAAAAAGACTTCGATACAAGCACCCTGCACGAAGTGGCCTACCGCGCGATCAA
Source organism: Pseudomonas sp. D47 (assembly GCF_045447305.1). Classification (NCBI taxonomy): domain Bacteria; kingdom Pseudomonadati; phylum Pseudomonadota; class Gammaproteobacteria; order Pseudomonadales; family Pseudomonadaceae; genus Pseudomonas; species Pseudomonas sp. D47. The sequence goes on from NZ_JBJGXU010000071.1 coordinate 21,487, forward strand.
CCACTACCTCAACCCTGGAAAACCAATGCCCGAACCGACCGACGGGCTCTTCAGCGTGCGTGCCGATCTGGGCACGGAAACCTTGCTGGTCAATGCGTCCCAGGACCTGGCGTCCATCAGCGAGATTGCCAACCATATGGCGTTTGAAATCGAAGGCTCGCAACGTAATGTCGCGCTGGGCATCTGCCGGATGCTGGAAGGGGTGCAACTGTTGGTGGATAAGGCTCTGAATGTGGCCCATCCGGCGGCATAACGACTTTCACACGGTCAAAACTGTGGGAGCGGGCTTGCTCGCGAAATCGGTGGGTCAGTCACAGAAAGGTTGACTGAAATACCGCATTCGCGGGCAAGCCCGCTCCCACATTTTGACTTTTATCAGGCCTCGGGAACGCCTTTTTCCCAGGCGGACCAGTTCTTCAGAATCGCTTGAACCAACGGATTACCGGTGCGATACAGGTTCTCCAACGCCGGCACAAACCCGCCTTGGTCGGCGTATTTCAGCAAGTTGTCCACTTCGCTGTAGCCAGGGTACGGCCGGTCGAAGTCCGAGCCGGCACGCACCACGGCCAGGCGCTGGATATCCACCAGGCCTTCGCGGCTGGCGCGCAGCAGGGCTTCGTAGGTGGAGTTGTCTTCCTGCTGGGTGGTGCAGTACTCGCCTTTGTTGTCGGTGAGTAACTTGGTCCAGGCTTCGGCGCGCTCGCTCAGGCGCGTGCCGGAGAACCAGGTGTTGCCCGCCAGGGTGTCGCAGCGGGTGACTTGCGGTGGCTGGTTGGCCGGGGCGGCCGGGTAGTGTTTGCGCCAGGCGCTGGATTCCTTGCTTTCGCTCAGTTCAACCTTGTGCGACAGGGCAAATGCCTTGGCTTGCAGCTTGGGGTTGAGCTCAAACACTTCGGTCTTGTAGTCCAACGGCGGTTTTTCGTTGGGGCCTTTGGTATTGATGCCGATGTAACCGGTCGGCCAATCTTTAGGCGCATCACGCGAATCGATTTCCCACTGGGTGCCGAATTCCACCAAGTAATGCGCCCAGGCGGCGGTGCCGATGGTGCCGTGTTTTGGGCTGATGCCAGCGATCCCGGCGATCAAAAAGTAGCTCTGGCGCAAATCAAACTTGGGCGACAACGCCAAGGCGAGAGTCGAGGCGGCGGCGTTGGTCTGGCCCATGCCGGTGACCAGCAGGCACACGTCCTGGGTGTTGCAGCGGATCACTGGGTATTCGGCGGAGAGGCCCGGCACGCGCACTTCCTGCTTGAGTTCCAGGCGATCGATCCAGGTTTGCGCCTCGGGGGCGAACATGGTGATCAGCATCACTTTGGGCTTGATCGGCGCGGTGTCCGCCAATACCACGTGGGGCAACAGAGCCAGGCCGACAGCCAGCGAGAGACGAGTAAACACGTTCATCTAATACTCCTTGATCAGAATTGGTAGCCGACACCGGCGTAGTAGCCCCAGCCATCGGAGCGAGCGCGGAAGTTGCCTTCGCCGAAATTCAGCTCGCTGCCATCTTCCCAGTTGCCGCCGTTATGAAAGTAACGGCCGACCAGGGAGAAGCGCAGGTGAGTGAACGAGTACAGCAGCACGTTGGTGGCCACCACGGAATTGGCGGTGCGCGCCGGGTTGTCCTTGTGCAGGTCCGAGCCGAAATCGTAGTTGGTGAAGCCGATGTAGGTCAGCGAAGCACCGTTGTCGAACTTGCCGATGGGCACGATGTACTTCATTTGTGCGCGGTAGCCGTCCCACTGGTATTCATTGCTCGCGCCATAGTTTTCCCACTGGTAGCGCCCATAGAAGTTGGCCGACAGGTTGACCCGCGAGTGGGTGTCGATGTCGGTACCCAAGCCGCTGTACAGGGTGTTGGCGCGGTTCGATTTGTTACTGCCGTGGTCGTAGATCCAGTCAAACGCCACATACCATTCCTTGAACGGGCCGATAGCCAGGCTGCGACCGGCCAGGTAATCGATGGAGATACGCGGCTCGTGCTCCATGAACACCGGCGAGCCATGGTCCCATGCGCCCTTGTCATTACTGTTACCGATGCCGAGAATCTTCGGCACGTCGATATAGCCGTACAGCTCGAACGGGCCTTTACGGCCGAAGTACTCGTATTCCAGGTACACGTCATCTTGCGGTTTGGGGCCGAAGCTGATGTCTTTACTGCCGATCAGCGTCAGGTCCTGGTTGAACCAGTCCGACATATACACGCCTTTTTTCGTCGGGCTGGCTTCGGGAGCCAGGGTTTCGCCCTGTGCTGAGTCATCGGCGGGTTTCTCCTGCGCCAAAATGGGTGCGCTGAGTACTCCCGTAACGGCTGCCAGTAGCAAGGAAACACCAAAGAAAGCAGGATGCCTTGAGGTGAGGTGCATGGAAAATCCCTATTCGTACGCGGTTTGACCCGATTTCTCGGGCAACGGTGAACTTGCCTACCAAGTTCGTTCCGCAAACGTTTGCACAGGCTGTACCAACTTTGCTCAATGGCTTGAATGACATGGAAAAAGGCGTAATTAGTCGACCTTTTGATCAAAAATGATTGGGTGTCATTTTTTTAGGCAAAACCGAGGAGTCACAAGAATGTTCGAACGCTACCTGCAATCCTGGAACCTGACCGTTGATGGCGATCCTGTGGTGACGCCCGGCAGCCACCTGTTGCCCGTGCGTTGGCAAGGCCGGCCGGCAATGTTGAAAATGGCGCACACCGCTGAAGAGCAACTCGGTGGCCGGCTGATGAGCTGGTGGGCGGGCGAGGGTGCCGCGCAGGTGTATGCCCATGACGACACGGTATTGCTGATGGAGCGGGCCATCGGCCCAGGCTCCCTGATGCGCATGGCCCTCAATGGGCAGGATGATCAAGCCAGCCAGATCGCCTGCGCCACGGTTGCCCGGTTGCATGCGTCACGCCCATCGCCGCCGCCAGGGTTAGTGCCCCTGCAAACCCGGTTCCAGTCCTTGTGGACGGCCGCTGATGACAATGGCGGCGTGTTGCGCGACTGCGCAGCGATGGCCCGTGCACTATTGGCGGCGCCACAGGATGTCGTGGTGCTGCACGGTGATATCCATCACGACAATATTCTCGACTTCGGTGCTCGCGGCTGGCTGGCGATTGATCCAAAGCGCGTCATCGGCGAGCGCGGTTACGACTATGCCAACCTGATCTGCAACCCGGATTTGCCGACCTGCCACGACCCGCTGCGTTTCACCCGGCAGGTCGAGGTGATTGCCCAGGCTGCCAACCTCGCGCGCCCGCGCCTGCTGCAATGGGTGTTGGCCCATGCAGGTCTGTCCGCAGCGTGGTTCCTTGAAGATGGAGAGCGCCAGCGCGCAGCCATTGGCTTTGAAGTCGCCCGCCTGGCGCAACGCGCGTTGGCTCAATGGCCGACGGTGTAGGGCGATGGCTGCTCAGCGATGCGATTAAACAAATGCATCGCCGTTTCGCGCCGATACTCGCTCGGCGTCTGGTTCATCTCGATGCGAAAATGCCGGTTGAAGTTGGACAGGTTGGCGTAGCCCACTTCAAAGCAGATATCTGCCACCGACATGTCGCTTTGCAGCAACAACCGGCAGGCACGTTGCACGCGGAACTTGCGCATCAGGTCGATAAACCCGTGGCCGGTGTTGCGCTTGAAGAAGCGCGAGAAGCCCGGCTCGCTCATCTCCAGCTGTTGCGCGATGACCGACAAGCGTAAGTCGCCGGTCAGCTCGCGCATCAGGTAATCGAAGGCTTTGTTGATGCGCTCGGCGCTGCGCGCGTCCAGTGTCGGAGCGTAGCAAGGGCTGGCCAGCGCTTGCACGTGCGGTGCGGGGGCGTTTTTCAGCGTGTCGAGCAGCTGCAGGAACAGGATCAGCCGTTGCAGGCCGTGGGCCTTGCCGATGCCCTCCATCAAGCGCGCGGCCTGCACGGCGGTGTCGCCGCGAAATTGAAGGCCGCGACGGGCGTGTTCGAACAGCGGCTGCAAGTCGCCGAGTTCCGGCAGGGTTTTGCGCAGGGCGAGGAGGGCGGCGCCGTCGAATTGCAGGACTACGTCGCGCCCGGTCAGGTATTCGCCGGGGGCCAGGTCGCCGATCCAGTCGTGGGGCAGGTCCGGACCGATCAGCGCGACATGCCCGGCGCTGAACGCGCCGATGTAGTCACCCGCCACCAGCTTGCCGCTGCCTTGGCGGATCAGGTGGATTTCGAACTCGGGGTGGTGGTTCCAGCGCGCCAGGTCGTACGGGTAGTCATGTTCGAACCAGCGGAAACAGTGATCCGGCTCGGGCAGGATGACTTCGAGTTCGGCAGGGCGGTGTTCGAACAGTTTGGCGCGGCTGATGGGCATGGTGATGCCTCTTCTATTTGTGGAATCTGCTCAAAATACGCGGGTTGGTCACCGGTGCGCTACTCCTGGTTTCGCCCGGCACTGGTACTTTTTTGATCCGCGGCCCTCGGTTAAAAAAGTATCAGCCGTGCATTCGCCATGCGTTTGTGAGGGCTTGGCCAAGCTGCTGTAATCGGCGCTCAACAACAAAAACAACAGGTGGAAACCGCCATGTTCAAGCTCCCACACGCAGTGTTCTTGCTGTCTGGTCTGGCCGTGGCCATGCCCAGCTACGCCGCCGACACCGTGACCATCGCCACGGTCAACAACAGCGACATGATCCGCATGCAGCGCCTGTCCAAAGTATTCGAGCAGCAGCACCCGGACATCAAGCTCAACTGGGTGGTGCTCGAAGAAAACGTGCTGCGCCAGCGCCTCACCACCGACATCGCCACCCAGGGCGGGCAGTTCGATGTGCTGACCATCGGCACCTACGAAACCCCCTTGTGGGGCGCCAAGCACTGGTTGGAGCCGCTGACGCAACTGCCGGTCGACTACGATGCCGACGATATCTTCCCGTCGGTGCGCCAGGGCCTGTCGGTCAACGATACCCTCTATGCCTTGCCGTTCTACGGCGAAAGCACGGTCACCTACTACCGCACCGACTTGTTCAAACAAGCAGGGCTGAGCATGCCTGCGCACCCGACCTGGACCCAGCTCGGCGAATTCGCCGCCAAGCTCACCGCAAAGGACAAAGGCCAATACGGCATGTGCCTGCGCGGCAAGGCCGGCTGGGGCGAGAACATCGCCTTGTTGAGCACCATGGCCAACGCCTTCGGCGCGCGCTGGTTCGACGAACAGTGGAAGCCTGAATTGACCAGCCCCGAGTGGACGGCGGCGGCCAACTATTACGTCAATACCCTGAAAAACTACGGCCCACCGGGCGTTTCCAGTAATGGTTTCAACGAGACCCTGGCGCTGTTCAACAGTGGCAAATGCGCGATCTGGGTGGACGCCAGCGTCGCCGGCTCCTTCACCACCGACAAGAGCCAAAGCAAAGTCGCCGACGACGTAGGCTTTGCCGCCGCCCCGACCGAAGTCACCGACAAAGGCTCTTCGTGGCTCTACGCCTGGTCCCTGGCGATTCCCGCCACCTCCAAGCACAAAGACGCCGCCAAGGCGTTCATCGCCTGGGCGACCTCCAAGGACTACATCCAATTGGTCGCCGATAAAGAAGGCATCACCAACGTACCGCCAGGCACCCGCCAGTCCACCTACAACGAGGCTTACTTGAAAGCCGCGCCGTTTGCCCAGGTAACGCTGGAGATGATGAAGCACGCCGACCCTGCGCACCCGTCGGCCAAGCCGGTGCCGTACGTCGGCATCCAGTACGTGACCATCCCGGAATTCCAGGCTATCGGCACCTCCGTCGGCAAGCTGTTTTCGGCGGCGCTCACCGGTGGCATGACGGTGGATCAGGCGCTGCTCCAAGCGCAGTCCACCACCGAACGCGAGATGAAACGCGCCGGCTACCCGAAATAATTTCTACAGGACACCACCATGAAACGACTCGAAGGTAAGAGCGCGCTGATCACCGGATCGGCGCGCGGCATCGGCCGCGCCTTTGCCCAGGCCTACATCGCTGAAGGCGCAACCGTTGCCATCGCCGATATCAACTTGCAACGCGCCCAGGCCACGGCGGCTGAGCTGGGCCCACAGGCTTATGCGGTAGCAATGGACGTCACTGACCAAGCCTCGATCGACGCCGCGATTGCCGCCGTGGTAGCCCATGCCGGCAAGCTCGATATCTTGATCAACAACGCCGCACTGTTCGACCTGGCGCCCATCGTCGACATCACCCGCGACAGCTTTGACCGGCTGTTCTCGATCAACGTCGCCGGCACGCTGTTTACCCTGCAGGCTGCCGCCCGGCAGATGATCAGCCAGGGCCACGGCGGTAAGATCATCAACATGGCCAGCCAGGCCGGGCGGCGGGGTGAGCCGTTGGTGGCGATCTATTGTGCGACCAAGGCGGCGGTGATCAGCCTCACGCAATCGGCGGGGTTGAACCTGATCAAGCAGGGCATCAACGTCAATGCCATCGCCCCCGGCGTGGTGGACGGTGAGCACTGGGATGGCGTGGATGCGCTGTTTGCCAAGCATGAGGGGTTGCCGCCGGGGGAGAAGAAGAAGCGGGTTGGGGCTGAGGTGCCGTTTGGGCGCATGGGCACAGCGGAGGATTTGACTGGGATGGCTATCTTTCTTGCGTCGAAAGACGCCGACTACGTGGTTGCCCAGACCTACAACGTTGATGGCGGCAACTGGATGAACTAGAGCCTAGCCTCCATTAAGAATGTGGGCGCTGGCTTGCCTGCGATAGCCATGGGTATCTGCGCAACTTTTTGTGTTGCGTTAAGTTTTTGAGGGGGGTTTTAGGTAGGTATGAGTACATATCCGTTGCTGCGGTAACGGCTGATATG
>NZ_JBJGXU010000072.1:0-28205 GCF_045447305.1 Pseudomonas sp. D47
GCCCACGGTCCAAAGCCTGCGTGAGGGCACACCGAGCCTAGGCGAGGTGCCAAGTGGTGGGGCAAGAGCCTTTTGGTTACTTTTGGGCTCTTTCAAAAGTGACCCGCCGTAAGGGCGGAACCCATATCCGCCATCACCCAAATAACGGATATACACCCCGCACTTCTTAGGTCGCCATCGTCGGCAACGCTTAGCGCAGGACATCCACAATATCAGCAACCGTGCTCAACACATCCTTGCCCAGCTGTTTCGAGCGCTCACCCGACCAACCGGTTTTCAGGTTGGGCGCGTCGTCGTTGTCCTTGAACGGCATCTCCAGGGTCAGCGACAGGCAGTCGTACTTCTCACCGACCGCATTGCAGGCCAGGGTCAGATTAGCTTCGCCCGGCAGGTCACGGGCGTATCCATGGGTAGTCTGGAAGTCACGGGTCAGTGCGCTTAAGTGGCCGCGGAAGTGTTTTTCCAGCGCTTCCAGACGCGGGGTGTAGCCCGGGTTGCCTTCGCAGCCGGCGGTGAACACGTAGGGGATTTCTTCGTCGCCGTGGATATCGAGGAACAGGTCAACGCCGTACTCTTCCATCTGCTGTTGGGCGAACAGTACTTCCGGGCTGATCTCCTGGCTGGCGCTCTGCCAGGCACGGTTGAGGTCCTGGCCCACGGCGTTGGTGCGCAAGTGGCCGTGGAAGGCGCCGTCGGGGTTCATGTTGGGTATCAAGTACAGGTCAGCGACGGCCAGGAGCTTTTTCAGCTCGTCGTCACCGTCCTGCTGCAGGCGTTCGATGATGCCTTCCATAAACCATTCGGCCATGTGTTCACCGGGGTGTTGCTGGGCGATGATCCAGACCTTGCGCTGGCCTTCGCCACCTTTGCCGCGGCGCAGCAGTTGGATGTCACGGCCTTCGGCGCTTTTGCCGGTTGCGAGCAATTGCGTGCCGGCGCGGTTTAAGGCCTGGTCGATCAGCCAGTCGTGACGCTCACGGCTGTAGGGTTCGAAGTAGGCGATCCAGGCTTGTTTTTCACGGGTCTCCAGGCTGATGTGCAAGGTTTCGCCATCAAAGCGCGTGGGCACGCGGAACCAGTTGATATGGTCGTAGGACGCCACGGCGTTGTAGCCGCTCCAAGCGTTTTTATAAGAGGACTGGCTCGCATTGCTCAGGCGAAAGGTGTGGGTGTGGCCCACGTGCATGCCTTCGGCCTTGAAGTGGAACCATTGGAAATGCGCGCTGCGGGTATCCGGTTTGATCGCCAGCAGCAACTGATAGGCATCGCTGGCATCCAGGACCTGGATATTGCCGCTGTCGAAGTCGGTGCTGATCTTAATGGAGGTCAAGGCCACGGTCATAGTCTGGTTGCCTGAATATGAGAGTTGTGGCGGATATCTTACAAGGAGTGAGGCTAAATTCTGATGCAAAATTGTTGCAGAGGGGAGGGGGCGTCGTCCTTGACGCCGCAGCAGCTTAGAGTCTATGAGATTGATTCTCAAGCGCTATTTCGCAAAGATCCGGGTTAGAGCGTTCGCCCGGCCTTCTTTTGGCGATAGTCTTTTGCTACCATGCGCGCCATCGAGCAACACACAGTCTTCATTAGCCTGAAGCCATGCCAGGGAAACTGGCAAAAAAAAGACCCGGCCAAAGAGCCGGGTCAAAAACCGTGATTAGCCTGATGAGGAGATATTCCAAGAGTCCGACCTAAGGTCCCTTGGTCTATCGACTGATCTCGCGATCAGCTGGGTCCAATAATAATCATTATCATTTGCAAGTCAAATGTTTTTATCCGTGAGATAGAAATATTTTTGCTGCATACCTGTCAGGCGCTCGCCTGACCGGCTGGTGCCTGCAACGTCTGCTCCACCATCGCCTTTGCCATATCAATCAAATACACCACCGAAAACGCCAGATCCCGCTGGTTGCCCTGGCGGCTGCTTGCCGATTCGTAGGCCGCTGCCGCCGCGCTGCGCAGCAGGTCGGACGCGTGAACCAACGCGTCTTCATGGCTGATGCCGGGCTTGATGTCGAAAAACATGTCATCAGGGATCGGTGCTGACACATTCTCTTTCAAGTAATAGTCGAGTGCGCGCTGGGCAGCGCCGCTGTTGCGCATCACCAAAAGTTCGTCGGATTCAGGTGTGTCGGACAGGGGATACGGGCTGGTCATCATGAGGGTAGGTACTCTGAGTGGATGTCGAAAACCTGTACCTGATAATAGTACGAATCGTATTTATGTCATTTGATGGATTACTACAAACTGTTTATTGTTCTGGCAAGTACGCAACGTATTGTCACGGCCCATGGATAACTGGATAGCGTTGGTCAAAGCCAACATGAAAGACCGCAAGGTCACGCAGGATGAACTGGCCGAACGCTTGGGCATGTCCCAGGGCGGTGTCGGCCATTGGCTCAACAAACGCCGCGTGCCGAGCCTGGCGGATATGAACCGGGTGCTCGCTGAGTTAGGCCTTGAGTACCTGGAAGTTGCGTTGGAAATCCGCGAGAAAGCCATTGACGCGCCAGCCTTGGAACACCACTACAACCCGTATTTCCGCTACCCGGTCAGCGACTGGAAAGGCGTCTGCGAAATACGTGAAGAGCGCCCGACCTACGGTGCGGCGCGTTTCGAATTGACGGATTACCACGCCCGCGGCGAAGCGTTCTGGCTGCCGGTGACGGGCGACGCCATGACGGCCCCCAGCGGCCTGAGCATTGGCGCTGGCATGATGATCCTGGTGGACCCGGCCATTGACGCCGAACCCGGCAAACTGGTGGTCGCCCAATGGGCCGACAGCACCCAGGCGACCTTTCGCCAGTTGCTGGAAGAGAGCGGCCAGCTTTACCTGGTGCCGCTCAACCCCACTTACCCCAAGCTACTGTTCAGCGACGATTGCCGAATCCTCGGCGTTGTCGTGCAAGCCACCGCGAAGTTTTAGTTCGCCGTTTCAAGCTCGACCAAGGCGCTGCCTTCGGCAACCATTTCGCCTTCCAGGCAGAACAGTGCCTTGACCACCCCGGCCTGGGGCGCGCGGATGCTGTGCTCCATCTTCATCGCCTCAAGCACCACCAACTGCGCACCGGCTTCGACCGCCTGGCCGACTTCCACCAGCACCCGCACGATGCTGCCGTTCATCGGCGCCGTGAGGCCACCCTGATGGGATTGGTTGGCCTCGACCGCTGCAATTGGATCGAACAGGCTCACCGCCAGCATTTCGCCGTCCCAACGCAGGTACACGCTAGCTGCGCCGCGCACCGCCAGATGTGTGCGACGCACGCCGTCGTGTTCGATCACCAACTGCTCGCCTTGCAGTTGCGCGGCGGCGCCTTTCAACGTCACCAGCCGATCCTGCCCCGCGCAGCTCAAATGCAGCGATACCTCGGCAGGCAGCCCCGCGCGAAAACCCCGCGTGTCCGCCCACGGCCCACTGCCGGGCGGCAAACTCTGCATAAACGCAGCGCCCGCCGCCTGCCAGAACTCATCGCTCAATTCCCCCGGCACCGGCAACAGCTCCTCCTGATAGCGCGGGATAAACCCGGTGTCCAGTTCAGCCGCCGCAAAGGCCGGATGGCCGATGATGCGCCGCAAAAAGCCCAGGTTGGTCTTGAGCCCGCCGACGGCAAACTCATCGAGCATGCTCAACAACCGCAGGCGCGCCTGTTCACGGTCTTCGCCCCAGGCAATCAACTTGCCGAGCATCGGGTCGTAGAACGGCGAAACGTCGTCGCCTTGCTCTACGCCGCTGTCCACACGACGGCCCGGGCCCGGCGCAGATTCGCGGTACAGCGCCAGATGCCCGGTGGCCGGCAGGAAATCATTGGCCGGGTCTTCGGCATACAAGCGCACTTCAATGGCATGACCGATCAGTGGCACCTGTTCTTGCGTGATCGGCAGCGGCTCGCCTTGGGCGACACGGATCTGCCAGGCGACCAGGTCGAGCCCGGTAATCGCCTCGGTCACTGGATGCTCCACCTGCAGCCGCGTGTTCATCTCCATAAAGAAAAACTCGCCGCGCGCGTCCAGCAAGAACTCCACTGTGCCCGCGCCGACATAACCGATGGCCTGGGCCGCGCGCACCGCGGCTTCGCCCATGGCTTTGCGCTGTTCAACACTTAGGCCGGGCGCCGGTGCTTCTTCCACGACTTTTTGATGGCGACGCTGAATCGAGCAATCGCGCTCATTCAGGTACAAGCAGTGGCCGTGCTGGTCGGCAAACACCTGGATTTCCACATGGCGCGGTTTGAGCAGGTATTTCTCCACCAGCATTTGTTCGTTGCCGAAGGACGACAGGGCTTCACGCTGGGCCGACGCCAAGGCTTCGGCCAGTTGGCTGACGTCCTCGACCACTTTCATGCCCTTGCCACCACCGCCGGCCGTGGCCTTAAGCAGCACTGGGTAGCCGATACGCTCGCAGGCGGCGCGGAAGGTTTCCAGGTCCTGGGCTTCGCCGTGATAACCCGGCACCAGCGGAACACCGGCTTTTTCCATCAACGACTTGGCCGCCGATTTGCTGCCCATGGCATCGATGGCCGAGGCGGGTGGGCCGAGGAAAATCAAACCGGCCGCTTCAATCGCGCGTGCAAAGCCGGCGTTTTCCGACAAAAAACCATACCCCGGATGGATCGCCTGAGCGCCGCTGGCCTGGGCGGCGGCAATCAGCTTGTCGATCTGCAGGTAGCTCTCGGAGGCTTTGCTGCCACCCAGGTCGACACGGATATCCGCCTCGCGGCTGTGGCGCGCATCGCGGTCGATGGCGCTGTGCACGGCCACGGTGGTCAGGCCCATGGCCTTGGCGGTGCGCATCACGCGGCAGGCGATTTCGCCGCGGTTGGCCACCAGTACGGTGGTCAGTGTGCTCATGAACGCGGCTCCTGCGATTGCCAGCTGGGCGGGCGTTTTTGCAGGAAGGCGCGCAGGCCTTCCTGGCCCTCGGCGCTGACGCGAATCCGCGCGATGGCGTTTTCGCAATAGCGGCGCAGGGCCGGGGTGAGGGCGCCGTTGCCCACTTCACGCAGCAGGTCCTTGCTGGCGCGCATCGCCGCCGGGCTGTTGAGCAGCAGGTTGGCGATCCAGTGTTCGACCTGTTGGTCCAGCTCGCTGGCCGGGTAACTTTCCGCCAGCAGGCCGATGTCCCGCGCACGTTGGCCGCCAAAGCGTTCGGCGGTCAGCGCATAACGCCGCGCGGCGCGCTCGCCGATCGCCTGCACCACGAACGGGCTGATCACCGCCGGTGCCAGGCCAATGCGCACTTCCGACAGACAGAACTGCGCGTCATCCGCGCCAATCGCCATGTCACAGCAACTGATCAAACCCAACGCGCCACCGTAGGCGGCGCCTTGCACCACCGCCAGGGTCGGGATTTTCAGCTTGGCCAGGTTGTACATCAGCTCCGCCAGCTCGCGGGCGTCGTCCAGGTTGGTGTGGTAGTCCAGCTCGGCGGATTGCTGCATCCACGCCAGGTCAGCACCGGCGCTGAAGTGTTTGCCTCGTGCGCGCAGCACCAGAAAACGTAGAGACGGATCGCCCTGCACGTGGTCGAGGGCGATGATCAGTTCGCGGATCATCTCGGCGTTGAACGCGTTGTTCTTGGCTTCACGACTGAGCCACAGCGTGGCAAAGCCACGGCTGTCGGTGATCAGTTCGAGGGTGTTGAAATCGCTCATGGGGTACGGCTCCATTTACATGCGGAACACGCCGAAGCGGCTCGGCTCGATGGGGGCATTCAACGCGGCGGACAAGGCCAGGGCCAGCACGTCACGGGTCTGCTGCGGGTCGATGACACCGTCATCCCACAAGCGTGCGCTGGAGTAGTAGGGGTGGCCCTGGGTTTCATACTGGTCGAGGATCGGCTGCTTGATCGCGGTTTCTTCCTCGGCGCTGAAGTGTGCGCCTGCACGTTCGGCCTGCTCACGCTTGACCTGCACCAGCACGCCGGCCGCCTGTTCGGCGCCCATCACGCCGATACGCGCGTTCGGCCACATCCACAAAAAGCGCGGGTCGTAGGCGCGGCCGCACATGCCGTAGTTACCGGCTCCAAAACTGCCACCAATGATCACCGTGAATTTCGGTACCTTGGCGCAGGCCACGGCGGTCACCAGCTTGGCGCCGTGCTTGGCGATGCCGCCGGCTTCGTACTTCTGGCCGACCATAAAGCCGGTGATGTTTTGCAGGAACAGCAGGGGAATCCCGCGCTGGCAGGCCAGCTCGATAAAGTGCGCGCCTTTTTGCGCGGCTTCGGCGAACAGAATGCCGTTGTTGCCCAGGATCGCAATCGGGTAGCCGTGCAAGTGCGCAAAACCACACACCAGCGTGGTCCCAAACAGCGCCTTGAACTCATCAAACACCGAGCCGTCGACCAGCCGCGCGATCACTTCACGCACATCGAATGGCTGCTTGGCGTCGGCCGGGATCACCCCGTAAAGCTCTTCGCTGCTGTACAGCGGCGCTACCGGTGTGCGTTGCAGCAACTCGCCTTGCTTGCGCCAGTTGAGGTTGGCCACGCTGCGTCGGGCCAGGGCCAGGGCATGTTCGTCGCTGTCGGCATAGTGGTCGGCCACGCCGGAGATCTTGCAGTGCACATCGGCGCCGCCCAGGTCTTCGGCGCTGACCACTTCGCCGGTCGCCGCTTTCACCAGCGGCGGGCCTGCGAGAAAGATCGTGGCCTGGTTGCGCACCATGATCGCCTCGTCGGCCATGGCCGGCACATACGCGCCACCTGCGGTGCACGAGCCCATCACTACGGCGATCTGCGGGATGCCTTGGGCGCTCATGTTGGCCTGGTTGAAGAAGATCCGCCCGAAGTGTTCACGGTCAGGAAACACTTCGTCCTGACGCGGCAAGTTGGCGCCACCGGAGTCGACCAGATAGATGCACGGCAAGCGGTTCTGCTCGGCGATGGTCTGCGCGCGCAGGTGTTTTTTCACCGTGAGCGGGTAGTACGAGCCGCCTTTAACTGTGGCGTCGTTGGCGACAATCATGCATTCGACGCCTTCCACGCGGCCGATCCCGGCGATCACTCCGGCAGCGGGTACATCTTCGCCATACACCTGATACGCGGCCAATTGGCTGAGTTCGAGGAATGGCGAGCCGGGGTCGAGCAGGCGATTGATTCGCTCGCGAGGCAGCAGTTTGCCGCGTGACGTGTGGCGTTCCTGAGCCTTGGCGCCGCCGCCTTGCTGCACGTGGGCGAGCAGGGTGTGCAGGGCGTCGACCTGTAGGCGCATCGCCGCGCTGTTGTCGGCAAATTCTGCCGAGCGCGGGTTGAGCTGGGTGTGCAAGGTGGCCATGGGCGCGCTCCTTCAGCGGGTTTCGTTGAAGAGTTCGCGACCGATCAGCATCCGCCGAATCTCACTGGTGCCGGCGCCGATTTCATACAGCTTGGCGTCACGCAGCAGGCGGCCGGCGGGGAATTCGTTGATGTAGCCGTTGCCGCCCAGAATCTGGATCGCGTCGAGGGCCATTTGCGTGGCGCGCTCGGAACTGAACAGGATCACCCCAGCCGCATCCTTGCGCGTGGTCTCACCGCGCTCGCACGCCTGGGCCACTGCGTAGAGGTAGGCGCGGCAGGCGTTGAGTTGGGTGTACATGTCGGCGACTTTGCCCTGGATCAGCTGGAATTCGCCGATGCTCTGGCCGAACTGCTTACGGTCGTGGATGTACGGCACGATCAGGTCCATGCACGCCTGCATGATGCCGATCGGGCCGCCGGCCAGCACCACGCGTTCGTAGTCCAGGCCGCTCATCAGCACTTTCACGCCGCCATTCAGCGCGCCGAGGATGTTTGCTTCGGGCACTTCAACGTCATCGAAAAACAGCTCGCAGGTGTTGGAGCCGCGCATGCCGAGCTTGTCGAACTTGGTGCTGCGGCTGAAACCTTTCCAATCGCGCTCGACGATAAACGCGGTGATGCCGTGAGGGCCTTTTTCCAGGTCGGTCTTGGCGTAGATCACGTAGGTGTTGGCGTCGGGGCCGTTGGTGATCCAGGTCTTGCTGCCATTGAGCACGTAGTGGTCGCCGCGTTTGTCGGCGCGCAGTTTCATTGAGACCACGTCGGAGCCGGCATTCGGCTCGCTCATGGCGAGGGCGCCGATGTGTTCGCCGCTGATCAGCTTGGGCAGGTATTTGAGCTTCTGTTCGTGGCTGCCGTTGCGGTTGATCTGGTTGACGCAGAGGTTGGAGTGGGCGCCATAAGACAAGCCTACCGAGGCCGACCCTCGGCTGATTTCTTCGAGAGCCACTACGTGGGCCAAGTAACCCAGGCCAGCGCCGCCGTACTCTTCCGGCACCGTAATGCCCAGCAAACCCATGTCACCGAACTTTTGCCACATATCGGCGGGGAACAGGTTGTCGCTGTCGATCTGGGCTGCGCGCGGGGCAATTTCCTTGGCCACGAAGGACTGCACCTGGTCGCGCAGCATGTCGATGGTTTCACCGAGGGCGAAGTTCAGGGACGGGTAACTCATGGACAGGCACCTTAATGTGAGCTTTGTTGTTGTGTGGGGAGCGCGCCAGGGAAGGGCGCTCACCTTTACGTTAACGTAAGCTTGCGTTACGGCGCTGTCAATCGTAGTTTACGTTTACGTCAACCTACAAAAAAGACAACAGGGGTCGTTATGGATCAACCGAATCAGAGCTACAGCCGTGGCGCTCAGGACAAGACCTTGCTGGCGATGACCATTGGCCAGGCCTTCGATCACACCGTTGCGCAACATGCCGATGGCGAAGCCTTGGTGGTACGCCATCAGCAATGTCGCTACACCTGGCGGCAACTGGCCGCGACGGTTGATTTGCACGCCCGTGCGTTCCTGGCCCTGGGCATGCAAACCGGCGACCGCCTGGGCATCTGGGCGCCCAATTGCGCCGAGTGGTGCATCAGCCAGATCGCCAGCGCCAAGCTCGGCGTGATCCTGGTCAATATCAACCCGGCCTACCGCACCAGTGAATTGGACTACGTGCTCAAGCAATCCGGCTGCCAATGGCTGGTGTGCGCCGGGTCGTTCAAGGGCTCCGATTACCACGCCATGTTGCAGGAGCTGAACCCTGACCTGCGCGCCATGATCAGCCTCGACCCCAGCCCGCCCACGGGATTTTTGCCCTGGTCGCAGCTGGTGGCCCTCGGCGCCGGCGTCCCGCCCGAACAACTGCACAGCCGCCAGGCCAGCCTGCACTTCGATCAAGCCGTCAACATCCAGTACACCTCCGGCACCACCGGCTTCCCCAAGGGCGCCACCCTCAGTCACCACAACATCCTCAATAACGGCTACATGGTCGGCGAAAGCCTGGGCCTCACCGCGCAGGACCGCCTGGTGATCCCGGTGCCGCTGTATCACTGCTTCGGCATGGTCATGGGCAACCTCGGCTGCATCACCCACGGCACCACCATGATTTACCCCAATGATGGCTTCGACCCGCTGCTGACCTTAAGCGCCGTCGCCGAAGAGCGCGCCACCGGGCTGTACGGTGTGCCGACCATGTTTATCGCCCTGCTCGATCACCCGCGCCGAGGTGAATTCGACCTGGCGACCTTGCGCACCGGCATCATGGCCGGCGCCACGTGCCCCATCGAAGTGATGCGCCGCGTCATCAGCGAGCTGCACATGGGCGAGGTGCAGATTGCCTACGGCATGACCGAAACCAGCCCGGTGTCACTGCAGACCGGCGCCAATGACGACTTGGAACGCCGCGTCACCACCGTCGGTCGCACCCAGCCGCAGTTGGAAAACAAGATCATCGACACCGATGGCAATACGGTTGCGCGTGGTGAAATAGGCGAGCTGTGCACCCGTGGCTACAGCGTGATGCTCGGCTACTGGAACAACCCCGAAGGCACCCACGACGCCATCGACGACGCCGGCTGGATGCACACCGGTGACCTGGCGACCATGGATGAGCACGGCTACGTGTGCATCGCCGGGCGCAACAAAGACATGATTATTCGCGGCGGCGAAAACGTGTACCCGCGTGAGCTGGAGGAGTTCTTCTTCACCCACCCGGCGGTGGCCGATGTGCAGATCATCGGTATTCCGGATACGCGTTACGGTGAAGAGATCGTCGCCTGGGTCAAGTTCCATCCCGGCCATGTGGCCAACGAGCTGGAGCTGCAAACCTGGTGCAAGGGCCGCATTGCGCACTTCAAGACGCCCAAGTATTTCAAGTTCGTGGACGAGTTTCCGATGACGGTAACCGGCAAGGTCCAGAAGTTTCGCATGCGTGAGATCAGTATCGAAGACTACAGGCCTCACCGTTCCTGATGAATTGTCAGCCTTGGCCCGCTTATTTCTGGCAGGGCTGACGGTCTTTATATACCCCTTCGCTGGCGCTCGAATGTCACATATTGACCGTTCAAACGGTTAATTAGAGTTCGCCACATGGCATGCCTTGAACAAAATGAAAGTACTCCAATAAACGCGGCACTCAGTGTGCATAGCGTCGTCGTACAGGCGCGGCTGCCAGCCTGGTATGGCGCTGCGGCATCCAAGCGAAAGAAAGAATTGCATGAGTGGGCGTTAAGCCTTCCGGATTGGTATAAAAAAATATCCCCGGACAACCGGCTGCGTATGGAAGCCGCCCATCAACGCAGCAGCGATGCGCTGAATAAGCTGGATAAGGTTTTAAAGGATCTAAAAGGCGCCATCGAATTTGCCGAACCGTTGCTGCTGACCGCCATGTGCAAAAAGTTCGGGAAAGTGGTGGATGTAAAGCGCGTGTTTTTTGCGCGTAAGGAGTTCATGCCACGTGATCGGTCAAAGGTCTTTGGCCTGGAAGCCAGCGGGTACTGTTACTACAAAGGTGTGAGCCTGGTTGAGGCAGCGCTGCAGAACTTTTCAGCGGATGAAGCCGTTGAAGCAGAAGATACGTCCTCGCGCGTTATTACGCGGTACGACTTTCATCGGCAGCCCGCACCGTCAACGTTCAATGAGGCTGAGGTGCTGGCGCGCAAGGAGCCTCTGAGCGCTCATGAGTTTGCCGGCTTGTGCCGGGAACTGGACCTGGGCGCGCTGTATCTGGCGCATGTAACGTCCATTGTGAACCCTCCGGACAAGGGTGGGGTTGCTGAAGGCAGTGCGGCCGCCAGAGTGCGTAGCGCGATTACGGCGTCAACCCGAGAGCAGCTGTTATTCGCGGCTGAAGTAGCGCTGGAAGTTGAAGCTATCAAACAGGACACTTATTCGGCACTGGGTGAATTAGCCTTTTGGAAGGCGGGCGTCAAGTGGCGGGATGAGCCTGTACAGTTCACTGCGCTGAAATTGCTCCATGTTGAGCTCACACAGATTATCGTTATTGGGCCTGTGAGTTTCAGCTATGTACGCGGCGTAAAGGTTTTCAACAAAGGGCCGTGTGTCGTCTATATCCCCGGTGATCCGGTGTGTATGTTGAAAGAGTACGCAGGGCTTGGCGCGTTTCAGACCGCTCTGGTTGAAAGGCTGTGCTCGGCCCAATATCGACGATTCTTCAGCCAGCATGTGCCGTATGAGCAACAAACAGGCTTTTTTAAAACGCTCAAACATCACCTTGATCCCGGCAATGCCTATGCCGAGGACGCAGACTTCGACCCGCACAAGAAAAACATCAACACATGGTCAACCGGTTATGGCGAGGCGTTGCCACAGACATGGACCGACCACTCTCGGCAAAAAGTCGAGTTAATCCTCAGCAATGCTCAAGCCATGGCCACCTCCACTGCCAAGGCCGACGACAACGCGCATAACGCATGGCTGATGTCGTTGGCCAGCATTGCGTTGACGGTCCTCAATGTTGCCTCATTCGTGGTGCCGCAACTGGCACCTGTGATGCTGATGATTGGCGCAGTGCAAATGCTCTATGAGATCGCCACCGGCGTAGAAGCCTGGGAAGAGGGCGACATGAAAGAAGCGTGGGCGCACGTTTCGGCCGTGGCGTTTAATGTGACGACAACCGCTCTGGGCGCCAAGCTGTTGCCGTTGGCGCAGACGCCGTTTGTTGATGCGCTGGCGCATGTGCGTTGCCCTGACGCCAATGTGCGTTTGTCTGCGCCTGGGCTCAACCCTTACCTGCGCCAGGTCGACTTGCCCGAGACCTCGGCGGCCAATGCCAATGGCTTGTTTGAACATGAGGGTGGTTTATACCTGCCGGACAAAGACGGGCACTATTTGGTCGAGGCGCTGGGTACCGGTAACACTTACAAAATCCTGCACCCGCATAACCCATCAGCCTACTCGCCGCAGGTACGCCGTACCGAAGGCGGGGCCTGGATACATGAGCATGAACATCCATTGCAGTGGGCCGCTCCGCAGCTGATGCAGCGCCTGGGGTCAGGGACGAAGACGTTTGCAGGCGACCCCGATAAGCTCGAGCGCATTTGCGAAATTGCAGCGGCGGACAGCAGCGTGTTGCGCAAGATGTACGTCGACCAGGCGCCTGTCCCCGGGCTATTGGCAGATACCCTCAAGCGTTTTGAGATTGACGAGACCCTCGCGGGCGAAACGCCGGCAGTGAAAGCTTCATCACTGGCGGGGCATCAGGCCGATCTTTTTGCGCAACGTTATGCGGCCGCTGAAAGCGAAAGCGCTGAGGCGCTGAAGTTACTCAAGCGCGCGTTTGTGTCGCTGCCCGACAGCATCGCACGCGAGCTGCTGAGCCATGCCAGTTAAGCCGAAATGCAGATGATCGAGCAGCACCAACGTGTGCCGTTTCGTTTGGGCGAAGAGGCTCGCTATTACCAGCAAGAGGTGCGCCTGGCGCGGGCGTATGAGGGGCTCTATCGCAAAACCCTGGGCAATAACGACACGCAACGAATGGTCTTGCACAGCCTGAATAAACTGGAGGGGTGGCCCACAGACCTGCGCATTGATGTGGTTGAGAAGGGCGCCGGCGGCAAGGAGCGCCTCTTGGACTCGCTGGGGCCGCAGGACGCAACAGTGACGCGGCGCCTTATCAAGTTTGGCTCGGCGAACCTCTATGAAGTGCAGGATGACCGGTTCGGCGTATTGACCGGGCAAGCGGATATCTATGGCGCGGTGCACGCCGCCATTTCGCCCGAGAATCGGGTGAGCCTGAAATTGACCGCGAATGATCGCGGGGCGAGCCTCAAACAAGCGCTTGAAAAACAGCCGTTGATGCCCCGTGGCGAATTACGCAACCTGTTGAAGATGCAGCCGATCAAGCCGGGTTACAAACCGCCGATGCGCCTGGCCGACGGGCGTATCGGTTACCTGTTGAGCCCATTGCCAAGCACCGTCAAACGCGCGTTCGCCTGTGAAATGAAAGCGGCGATACTCTATCCATCCAAGTCCATGGCAGAGGTCGAGGCGTTTCTTGGCCTTCAAGGCCTCGCTGACGCCGAGGTTCTGGCCAGGTTGACTGAACTTGAAGGCGAGCTTGAGCAGCTTAAAGCAACGCTGCACACCTGGGAGCAAGAGGGGCGACCGGATGGCTACGGCCGGTCCAGGGCACGCGTCTCCCATACCATTCGTGACGCTTGGCAGCGTTCTTTAACGCAAGCGTTGGCGGGTGATCGAACGCCCATCGGGCACATCCTCGATTTGTCGGACGAAGTCATCGGCGAACTGCCGACATTAACGGCGAATATGAGCCATGTAGGGTGCTTGCGGCTGAATCGAATGGCGCTGACCAACGAATCCCTGGTGTTCCTCAGAGCCTTTGGTGGCCTGCGCTGGCTGAGCATGAGAAACAATAACCTCACTCAGTTACCGGAGTTTGCGAATAACGGCATCGGTTTGACCAAGCTGTACCTGAACGGCAATGACATCCGGCTGACCGCGCTCACAAAGGCACGCCTGGAGGGGATGCAAGGCTTGAAGATCCTCGATCTGGCCTACAACCGTCAATTGGGCTGGACGGCCAATCTCGAAGGCATGTGGAGCCTCAACCAGCTCAATTTAAGGCATACCGGAACCACAACATTCCCCGCTGGCGCCGGCCAGTTAGCCAACCTTGCGAGAATTGATCTGCATTCCAACCAGCTCACCACGTTGCCTGAATACGCTTATCAGCGCATCGAACGAATTAATTATCATGAAAACCCGCTGTCGGCTGATACGCGCGTGCGTCTTGGGCTCGATGCCCCGGCGGATGTCCATGTTACGGTCGAGGAGGGGCGGCGCTTGTGGCTCGATGGCGCGCCGACGGCCGTGCAGGCAGTTCGCGCCAGGCTCTGGGACGATGCGCTCGCCAGCCCTGAGTCGGCGGCGTTCTTTTCGATGCTGGCCGACACCACGCGTTGCGCTGAATACCGGTCCACGACCACCCGTGCACAACTGACCGAGCGCGTGTGGGACATGCTCGAGGCGGTCAATGAATACCAGGAGATCCGCGAGCGGTTGTTCGCTGTCGCGGATGACCGATTCACCTGTGGCGATGGCAGCGTTGTTGAGTTTATGAACTCGGAACGTGAAGTGTTGGCATTGCAAACCCTGGCGTTAGCCGATGAGGCCGGCGCCGAAACCCAACTGATTACCACGGGTAGAAAACTGTTTCGTCTTGACTTGGTAGACGCTATTGCTCAACGAGATGTCGATTTGCGCGGGTCGTCGTTTCAGGAGCAGGTCGAGGTCATACTCGCTTATCGAATCAAGTTGGCGGACAGGCTAGCGTTGCCGGTCAAGTCCAGGGACATGTTATTTCCAGAAGTTGCCAGTGTGAGTCAGGGGGCGATCGATGATGCCTATGCGAGTGTGCTCAGGGATGAACGTGTCCACGCCGATGAGGAAAGCTTCTTTATTAAGCTGGGTTTTTGGGACAAGCATCTTCGCAGCCACTATGCACCGAGGCTGGAGCAGCTGATGGCCCCCGGCCTTGAACCCATCAATGAAAAAAGCACCGCGCTGTATGACGTGTCGGATCTCCAGGGTGAGGAGGATATCAAGGCGGACATGGCTGCCCAGGCGCAGTGGCTGGTTAAACGAAATGCGGCGGTTGACCGCCTGGCCACGCTGCTCGGCAAGCAACGCGATGACATACTGGTGGATGATGCGATGCAGAGCGGTTTCTTCGAGAAACAATTGCAGGCGCTTAGCTCTGCGCGAAACGCGCAGGAGAGAATCGCACTCAAGGCATTGACGCGTCAGGTGCTGGGCACACACGACGCAGCGCAAGTGGCTCAGGTCTGATTCCTTAAGCGTCAGAAAGCACAAAGGGGACCCGAAGGTCCCCTTTAATTTGTCGTTGCGTGCTCTTTTCTTATTATTGAGGGGCGGTCTATTGTTGTTTTTGGCAACCGTTACCCTTTACCGCTGTTTTTGGCGACCCCCATCCGGGGTCAAGAGCAAACGTATTTTTTTGAACGCTGATCTGCTTCTTCGTTATCGATCCAACCAGTGGGTAGCTACCTGAGGTAGTTTTATTTTTCTCTAACCGGTTGCGGGTTTCGGCATGCCGTACCCTGCGAAGCACATCTTCTCCAAAAAAATCTGTTAGCTGCGTCTCTGCCGTGTTGTTTTTGTTATGTCAGAGTCGTTTCGTCTTATTTTTATTAGGTTTGGCGCTTTTTATTCTTGTTATGCAATAGAGATAGCAGAAGCCGTGCCAACTTTTAAAAGTCCTTTAAAATCAATGGTTTGATTTTTTGATGGGCATTGGCACACGGCAAATCAGACAAAATATGTTCCCGTGTTACTCGTTACGTAAGCGTGCGGTAACACATTGTCACAGCGATGCTACTCAACGGGCGTTACGCGCCTTCGCGACGCGCGACCCGGTAGGTCGGCCGAGCACGTTGCTGATTTGCTGGCCCGCGTGCATCAATTGCTCCAGGTCGATACCGGTGTCGATACCCAGGCCATTGAGCAGGTACACCACATCCTCGGTGGCGACGTTACCGCTGGCGCCCTTGGCGTAAGGGCAACCGCCGAGGCCTGCGATAGAGCTGTCGAACACTTGGACCCCTTCGAGCAGGCTGGCGTAGATATTCGCAATCGCCTGGCCGTACGTGTCGTGGAAGTGCCCGGCCAGCTTGTCCCGTGGCACCTGCGCGCCGACCACTTCAAACAGCCGCCGTGTGGCGCCCGCCGTGCCGGTGCCGATGGTGTCGCCCAAGGACACCTCATAACAGCCCATGGCATACAGCTCGCGCGCGACCGCCGCGACCTGTTCGGGGGCGATGTCACCTTCGTAAGGGCAACCCAACACACACGACACATAACCACGCACGCTGATGCCATGCTGTTTGGCTGCCGCCATGATCGGCGCAAAACGCGCCAGGCTTTCGCTGATCGAGCAGTTGATATTGCGCTGGGAAAACGCCTCGGACGCCGCCGCGAACACCGCGACTTCCTTCACGCCGGCAGCCAGCGCGTCTTCAAAACCGCGCAGGTTCGGCGCCAGCGCGCCGTAGGTTACGCCGGGCTTGCGCTGGATCTGCGCAAACACCTCGGCCGACCCGGCCATTTGCGGCACCCATTTGGGCGAGACAAAACTGCCAACTTCGATATAGCTCAAGCCTGCGTCGGTCAGGGCATCCACCAACTGGACCTTGTCGGCCACGCTGATGGGCTGGGCTTCGTTCTGCAAACCGTCGCGCGGGCCTACTTCCACCAAGCGTACGTGTGAGGGGAGGGACATGAAGGCTACCTTCTGGTTAATGGCCAACCTGGCTCATGGTCTGCGCCAGGGCCTGGGTGCAGCGCTCTTCGGCGGTGTCCAGTTCCAGTTTCATCTGTTCGATATCCAGCAACTGTTGCTCAAGCTGCTCACGGCGCTCGGCGATCTTGGCGAGCATGCTGTTGAGCTGGATGTGGTTGCCGCTGGTGGGGTCGTAGAGTTCGATCAGCTCGCGGCATTCGGCCAGGGAAAACCCGATCCGCTTGCCGCGCAGGATCAGCTTGAGGCTGACCTTGTCCCGCGCCGAGTAAATGCGCTCCTGGCCCCGGCGTTCCGGGGCCAGCAGGCCTTGTTCTTCATAGAAGCGAATGGCGCGGGTGGTGATGTCGAGCTCGCGGGCGAGGTCGGAGATGCTGTAGGTCGTGCTCATGGGGGCGCTCAAGAAGGTCTTGGCGCTAAGCTAATGTCAGGTTGACGTAAACGTCAAGCAAATAGCCTGGGTGGAGGCTTACTCTGTGGCGAGGGCGCTGGCTCCCTCGCCACAAAAGCTGTTCAGGCTTGCAGCTTGTCGAGTTTCTTTTCATGTGCCGTCACCTGCTGGCACAACTCAATCATCTGCTCACGCATCCAACGGTTGGCCGGGTCCTGGTCGGTGCTTTCGTGCCAGTACAGGTGGGTTTCCACGGGCGGTACATCGTTAACCGGCAGGTTGAACCAATGCAACTCATGACGGCGGGCGAAACGCTCAGGCACGGTCATGACCATGTCGGTCTGCTGCAACACTTGCGAGGCCATCAGGTAATGCTGGGAGCGCAGGGCGATCTTGCGTTGGATGCCCATCTTGCCCAGGGCCAGGTCGACGTGGCCCAGGCCGTTACGGCGGCTGGAGATATGGATGTGGGTCAGCGACAGGTAGTCATCCAGGCTGAACTTGTCCTTGCCCGCCATCGGGTGGCCCTTGCGCATGGCGCACACGTAGCGGTCTTCCATCAGCTTGACGTGGCGCACTTGCGGGTCCGTGTTCAGCGGCGCATCCACGGCAAAGTCCAGGCGCCCGGCGGCCAACTCCTTGGTGGTTTCGCGGCGTTTGGACAGGAAACTCTCGATCACCACGGTCGGCGCCAGGCGGCGCAGGCGCTGGAACAGCAGCGGTAAAATCACCGCTTCGGTGAGGTCGGTCATGCTGATGCGGTAGGTCTTGGCCGCCTGTTGCGGGTTGAAAATCCGGCTTTCCTGCACCGACACCCGCAACAACGACAACGCATTGCGCACTGGGCCGATGATGTTCTGCGCCATGGGCGTGGGCACCATGCCTTGGGCGGTGCGCACGAACAGCGGGTCGTTGAAGGTCTCGCGCAAGCGCGCCAGGGCGTTGGACACCGCCGGCTGGGTGATACCGACAATCTGCCCGGCGCGGGTCAGGTTGGCTTCGGTGTAGATCGCGTCGAAGACGATAAACAGGTTGAGGTCGACCTTGCTCAGGTTCATGTCGTTGCGCTCTTATTGTTAGGTAGCGATTGTTAAGTGCTCAGGCGCCGATCATATATCGGTGATGAATGTTAATACACGCCGAGAATAGGCTAGGTAAATTATCAGCGCTGTTCTAGCATCGATTGCATGACCTAAACAACCTCTTAGAGAAGGGAGCTGCTCATGGATTTCGCCTATTCGCCCAAGGTTCAGGAACTGCGTGAACGTGTCACTGCGTTCATGGACACGTACGTTTACCCGGCCGAGCCGGTGTTCGAACGCCAGGTCAGCGAAGGCGACCGCTGGCAGCCCACCGCCATCATGGAGGAGCTGAAAGCCAAGGCAAAAGCCGAGGGCCTGTGGAACCTGTTCCTGCCCGAATCCGAACTGGGCGCCGGCCTGACCAACCTTGAATACGCGCCGCTGGCCGAAATCATGGGCCGCTCCTTGTTGGGCCCGGAGCCGTTCAACTGCTCCGCACCCGACACCGGCAACATGGAAGTGCTGGTGCGCTACGCCAACGCCGAACAGAAACAACGTTGGCTGGAACCGCTGCTGCGCGGCGAGATTCGCTCGGCGTTCGCCATGACCGAACCAGACGTCGCGTCCTCAGACGCCACCAACATGGCCGCCCGCGCCGAGCGCCAGGGCGACGAATGGGTGATCAACGGCAAAAAATGGTGGACCTCCGGCGCCTGCGACCCGCGCTGCAAAATCTTGATCTTCATGGGCCTGAGCAACCCGGATGCGCCACGTCACCAGCAGCACTCGATGATTCTGGTGCCGGTGGATGCCCCAGGCGTGAAAATCGTCCGCCCACTGCCGGTATTCGGCTACGACGACGCACCCCATGGCCACGCCGAAGTGCTGTTCGACAATGTGCGCGTGCCCTACGAAAACGTCTTGCTTGGTGAAGGTCGCGGCTTTGAAATTGCCCAGGGCCGCCTTGGCCCTGGCCGTATCCACCACTGCATGCGCTCCGTCGGCATGGCCGAGCGTGCGCTGGAATTGATGTGCAAACGCTCCGTCAGCCGTACCGCGTTCGGCCAACCATTGGCGCGCCTGGGCGGCAATATCGACAAGATCGCCGACTCACGGATGGAAATCGACATGGCGCGCCTGCTGACGTTGAAGGCGGCGTACATGATGGACACCGTCGGTAACAAAGTCGCGAAAAGCGAAATCGCCCAGATCAAGGTGGTGGCGCCGAACGTGGCGTTGAAAGTGATCGACCGCGCGATCCAAATTCATGGCGGCGCTGGGGTTTCCAACGATTTTCCGCTGGCCTACATGTATGCCATGCAACGCACCTTGCGCCTGGCCGACGGCCCGGATGAAGTGCACCGTGCGGCGATTGGCAAGTTTGAGATTGGCAAGTATGTGCCTAAAGAACTGATGCGCGGCGGGCAGTAAGACCGAGTTGTCCCCGTCGTGGGCAAGCCCGGCTCCCACAGTTGCCCGTGTTCTCCAGAACAACTCGGTCAACTGTGGGAGCCGGGCTTGCCCGCGATGAGGCCAGTGTTTACAACACACAACCCAGGGGTCAGTACACCCAAACCTCCACCCGTCGATTCTTGATCCGCCCCTCATCCGCCGTATTCGCCGCCACCGGCATCTGCGCACCCAACCCGCGTATATCACGCAGCACCACACCGCTCTTGACCAGTTCACGCCGCACCGCCATCGCCCGCAACTTCGACAACAGCGCCGCGCGCTGCGGATCACTCTTGGCATCGCCAAACCCCACCAGCGTGACCTGCTTGTCGAGCTTGCCGTGGCTGTTGATATACGCCACCACCCGCTGCAAATCCTGGCGCGCCTTGTTGTCCAGGCTTGCACTGCCTTCCTCGAAACGAAAGTTCACGGTCAAACGCTGGGCGTCACGGGCGATGGCTTGATAATCCTCGGGCATTGAGGGGCGCGACGCCACGCTGATCGCCTGCACTTGCTGCGCAATAAAGCCATTGGCTGCCACAATCGCCTGGCCCTTACTGCTTTGGGTGAAGTCCACGAGTGCCTTGGCCCAAGGATTACGCCCCGACGGCGGCAGGTAAAAGTACAGCCGGCGTGACAGCGGGTAATCCTCGGTAGCAATCAGGCGGGTCACGGGCAACATGGGCTGAGAGTCGCCATCGACAATGGCTACCGCCTTGGCCTCGCGCACCGATGGCAGGCCGATAAACCCAATGCCTTGAGGGTCATGGCTCACGGCATCGGACAAGGCTTCGCTGGACTCGAAACGTTTGGCCGACCCGGCCAGGGGCTTGCCGCGCAGGCGCAGCACCAGTTCCTTGAAGGTGTCGTAGGTGCCGGATTGATCATCGCGCGCATATAAATGAATGGCGCCGCCGCTCCAGCCGAGCGCCTCCCAGGTGCTGATCTCACCGTTGAAGATCTGCGCCAGCTGTTCGGTGTTCAGCGTGTCCAGCGGGTTGCGCGGGTGGAGGATGATGGCCAGGCCGTCGATGGCGATCACCTGTTCGGCCTCTGGGCTTTTCAGGTCGCCGAGGGGTTCAAGGTCTACGAGTTCGTTGTCCTTGATCGGGCGCGAAGACGCGGCGAGGTCGGCACTGGCTTTTTTCAGCGCGCTAAACCCGGTGCTGGAGCCGTGGGCGGCCACCTCGACAATCACCGATTTGCCCTGGCGCGTCTTGCCGATCACCCGCTGTTCATTGGCCCCGTCGCCAGGCTCGCTGTGCACTGCCTGCAGGCCCTGGTGTTCCATCAGGCCTTCGACCAATGCGGGCCCGAGCGCTGCGCCAATGGTGTTGGAGCCCTGAATGCGTAGAGCAGGGCCTTGGTCGGGAACGGGCAGGGGAGCAGCCACTGCGCACAGGGGCAGGATCAACAGGAGCAGAACGCGCAGCATCATGCCGGCACCTTCTTAAGCCAAAGGGGGTGCCGGGAGATTAAGTCAATTGGATTTCAATATTGTGACTGGCGCACAACAAACCCAAAGGTGGGAGCTGGCTCCCACATTGAGTCGAGTCAGCTCAATTCCAGCCAGATCGGCGCATGGTCCGACGGCTTTTCCAAACCGCGCAAGTCGTAATCCACGCCCGCATCCTTGACCCGCGGCAGCAAGCCGTTGGACGCCATGATCACGTCAATGCGCAGCCCACGCTTGGGCTCATCCTCAAACCCCCGGCTGCGGTAGTCGAACCAGCTGAAACGGTCAGTCACGTCCGGGTTGAGGTGGCGGAAGCTGTCCACCAGGCCCCAGTTTTTCAGGCGCGCCATCCACTCGCGCTCCTCGGGCAAAAAACTGCACTTGCCGGTTTTCAACCAGCGCTTGGCGTTGTCGGCGCCGATGCCGATGTCGCAATCTTGCGGGGAGATGTTGATGTCACCCATCACCACCACGGGCTGTTCATTGCTGAACTGGCTTTCCAGCAGGTGCTGCAAATCTTCGTAGAAGCGTTGCTTGGCCGGGAACTTGGTCGGGTGGTCGCGGCTTTCGCCCTGGGGGAAGTAGCCGTTCATGATGGTCACGGGGTTGCCGTTTTCATCGGCGAAGGTGCCCCAGATAAAGCGGCGCTGAGCGTCTTCTTCGTCGGTGGCAAAACCTTTGTGCAGGCTCAATGCCGGCTTGCGCGAAAGCAGGGCCACGCCGTAATGGCCTTTTTGCCCGTGGTAGTACACGTGATAGCCCAAAGCCTGCACTTCGGCGAGCGGGAACTGGTCATCGTGAACCTTGGTTTCCTGCAGGCCGATCACGTCGGGTTGATGCTTTTCAATCAGCGCCGCCAGCTGATGGGGGCGGGCGCGCAGCCCGTTGATATTGAAGGAGACGATTTTCATGGTCGGCAGTCCAGTCTGGCAAAAGGGCGATGCTAGCCGACAAGTCAGGCGGGGGCCAGCGTGGCGGTAGGGCGCATGCACTGCTACTGTCTGGGAACGACTGGTGCTGCGTAGGTTCGTACCCATAAGAACGCCATCTTTTTTGAATGGTGCCCAGGGAGATTCACTGTATGCCTGACACTTCGACTGCCATTGCCGAGATTCGCCTGCTCAACAGCGGCTATTCCCGCGAGGCGCGCTCCATGCTCTACCAGGCCTATCGGCATGAGCCGACATGGGCCTACATCTTCGAAGCTGAACGCGCAGGCTATGAACAGCGGGTTCGCGCCACCGTGCGTGAATTGGTCAAGCAGCATTTTTTCCAAAAGCTTCCCGCCATCGGCCTGTTCGTCACCGACCGGCTGATCGGCATCGCCCTGATCGCGCCACCGCAGCGGCGCCTGGGCATTACCGAGAGTTGGGCCTGGCAATTGCGCATGTGGCTGAGCACCGGCGTGCGCGGCACGCGGCGTTACCTGGATTACCATCACGCAGTGCTGGCGTGCCTGCCGAGCGAGTCGGTGCATGTGTTGCCGCTACTGGGCATTCACCCGCAGTTCCAGGGCAAACACTACGGCGAGCAACTGTTGCAGGCCGTGCACAATTGGTGCGCCGAAGACCCGCATTCAAACGGCGTGGTACTCGATACCGGTAACTCACGTTACCTGGATTTCTATAAGCGCCAGGGCTATGAGGAAATCGGTGAAGTGGCCGTAGGACCCGTCCTGGAACATGTGTTTTTTCACCCAAATCCCCAGGCGTTACAGGCTGCAACAGCTTAAGACAGAATTATTCAGATAAATCCGGGTTCAAAGAGTCTCCCTAGCTCGTGTAGCATCCGCGCCTATGAAGTTTCCAGGAAGATTTACCAGCGGCTTGATTCTGCTGTTCACAAGCTGCGGCGCCTTGGCGCAAAGCGAATTGGACGTGCAGGTCAAACCCTCAAACGACGCGTTGAAAGCCAACATTGAAGGCTATATCGGCGGGGTCGGCGATCGTGACGAAGAAGCCTTGCAGCGCTTCAGCCGTGGCGCTGAAGAACAGGCGCGCAAGGCGGCCCAGGCGCTGGGCTTCTATCAGCCACAGATCGCCAGTGATGTGAAAGGCGGCAAGAACCCGCGCCTGATCCTCACCATCGACCCCGGCGAGCCGATTCATTTGCGCAACGTGACCATTCGGGTTGACGGCCAGGCCGCGAGCCTCAAGGCCTTTCGCGTGCCTGAAAGCAGCGAACTCAAATCCGGCGCCGTGCTCAACCACGGCAATTACGAAGACGCCAAGCGTCTGATCCAGAACCAGGCCTCACGCTACGGCTTTTTCAGTGGGCGCTTTACCAGTCAGAAACTTTTGGTCGATCCCCAGGCGGGCGTCGCCGATATCGAACTCATCTACGACAGCGGCGCGCGTTACACCATGGGCAAGGTCAGCTTCGCCGGCGACACGCCCTTTGATGAAGACCTGCTGCAGCGCATGGTGCCGTTCAAAAACGGCGCGCCTTACGATTCCGAACTCATCGCCGAACTCAACCAGAACCTGCAATCGAGCGGCTTCTTCGAGGCTGTGCGCGTGGACGCCACGCCCGCCGCCTCGGCCAATGATGTGATTCCGGTGGCGGTGCAGCTGGAAACCCGCAAACCACGCACCATGGGCCTGGGCCTCGGTTACTCCACCGACGTCGGCCCGCGTGGCAAAGCCAACTGGACCCGCCACTGGGTCAACCCCCAGGGCCACAGCTATGGCTGGGAAGCCGAATTGTCGGCCCCACGGCAAAACGTCGGCCTGTGGTACGACATTCCGTTGGACCCGCCGCTGACCGACAAACTGCGCTTTGCCGGTGGTTACCAGAATGAAGAAATCGCCAATACCGACACCCTGAGCAAGCTGCTCACCCTGGGGCCTGAATGGCACAGCAAATTGCCCAGCGGCTGGACACGCGTCATCTCGCTCAAGTACCAGCGCGAAGAATACCGCCTGGGTAATGACTCGGGCCTCAGTAACCTGGTGATGCCTGGGATCAACTATTCCTACCTGCGCAGCGACAACCGTATCGACCCTCACCATGGCTATCGTTTGATGTTCGATACCAAAGTTGCCAAAGAAGGCCTGGGTTCCGATACCAACCTGCTGTACGGCACAGCGACGATCAAAGGCTTGACCACCCTGTGGGATAACCACCGCTTCCTGGGCCGTGCGCAGTTCGGCGGCAGTGCCACCAACGGCTACAGGTCCGTGCCACCCTCGCTACGCTTCTTTGCCGGTGGTGACCAAAGCGTACGCGGTTACGAATACCAGACGCTGTCGCCCGAGAACGACCGTGGTGACCGCATCGGTGGTCGCTACATGATGGCCCTGAGCGCCGAGTATCAATATTCCATCGCCGAAAAATGGCGGATCGCGACCTTTATCGACCAAGGCAATTCCTTCAACACCCTGGAAATGCCCAGCTTGAAAACCGGTGTGGGCGTGGGTGTGCGCTGGGTGTCGCCGGTCGGGCCGATTCGCCTCGACCTGGCCCATGCCCTC
This sequence comes from Pseudomonas sp. D47, assembly GCF_045447305.1. Taxonomy (NCBI): domain Bacteria; kingdom Pseudomonadati; phylum Pseudomonadota; class Gammaproteobacteria; order Pseudomonadales; family Pseudomonadaceae; genus Pseudomonas; species Pseudomonas sp. D47. The sequence goes on from NZ_JBJGXU010000072.1 coordinate 24,355, forward strand.
GAAGATCCGGGCGGCATTCGTTTGCACTTTTCCATGGGGCCTGAGCTGTGATACGTGGTTTGAAAATAGCAGGGCTGGCCATTGTGGCGGTCCTTGCCTTGGTGTTGTTGGCGCTGTGGACCGTGCTTGGCACTCAAGCAGGCAGCCGCTGGGCCTTGGGCCAGGTGCCGGGTTTGAGCGTGGAGAATTTCCAGGGGCACCTGGGCGGTCAGTGGAGCGCCGACCATCTCCTGTGGCAGCAAGACACCAGTCGGGTCGAGCTCAATGCACCGAAGTTTGATTGGTCACCGGGCTGCTTGCTGCGCATGACGTTGTGCATCAATCAGCTGGATGTGGAGCAGGTCAGCCTGCAATTCCCGCCGAGCAATGAGCCGAGCAGCGGCCCCATCTCCTTGCCGGATTTGAAGTTGCCGGTTGCCATCCAATTGGGCGACGTTCGCGTCGGTAGCCTGCTGTTTAACGGCAGCGAAGAACTCAAGGGCTTGCAACTGGCGGCGCATTGGACGGCGGCGGGCATGCAGATCGACTCGGTGCATTTGCAGCGTGATGATCTGGTGCTGGACCTGGCCGGCTTGCTGCAGCCTACTGGCAACTGGCCGTTGAGTGCCACCGGCAACCTGAGCCTGCCGTATGCGCCCGGCGGCGCGCCGTGGAAGGTTGCGCTCAAGGTCGACGGCGACTTGCTCAAGACCCTCACGCTGGATGCCGACAGCAGCGGCTACCTGCCCGCCAAACTCAGCGGCGAGCTGCAACCGCTGGTGGAGAACCTGCCCGCCCAATTACGCATCACCGCCGACGGCTTCAAACCCAGCGCCGATTTGCCCGATACCCTGCAACTCAATCAACTGGACCTCACCGCCAAGGGCGACCTGAGCAACGGCTATCAACTACTGGGCAAGGCCGTGCTACCTGCGCAAAAAGGTCCGGTGGACTTGCTGCTGCAAGGCAAGGTCGACGCCAAAGGTGCGCAGATCGCTGGCCTGGATTTGACGGCCGGCGACAAACAAAGCCTTAAGCTCAGCGCCAATCTGGACTGGCAACAAGGCTTCAGTGCCGACGCCAAGATCTACTGGCTGGATTTCCCCTGGCACCGCCTCTACCCACTGATCGACGAGCCGCAGGTGGCATTGCGCACCTTTAATGGTGAAGTCTTCTACAAAGACGGCAACTACCTGGGCAACCTCAAGGCCGACCTCGACGGCCCGGCCGGCAAGTTCAATGTGGTCACGCCGTTCAGTGGCGACCTCAAGCAAGTCTTCCTGCCTGAGCTTAAATTGACGGCGGGCCAGGGCAAGGCCGAAGGCCACCTGAACCTGCAATTTGCCGACGGCATTGCCTGGGACACCGCGCTGGATCTGTCGGCGTTGAACCCGGCGTACTGGGTCGCTGAGTTGCCTGGCACCTTGGCTGGTCCCCTACGCAGCAAAGGCGAGTTCAAAAATGAACAGCTCAAGCTCAATGCCGACCTCGATCTCAAGGGCCGTTTGCGCGGCCAAACCGCCGTGCTGGCGGCCAAGGCCGAAGGCGCGGGTGAGCAATGGACGCTGGCCAACCTGGATATCCGCCTAGGTGATAACCGCATCAACGGCAGTGGCAGCCTGCAACAGCGCCTGGCCGGGCAGATCGACATCAAGCTGGCGCGCCTAGCCCAGCTGTGGCCGCAGTTACGTGGGCAAATCAATGGGCGTGTGGATGTCGCCGGCACATTGAAGGCGCCACAGGGCAAGCTCGACCTCAAGGGGCAGCAACTGGCGTTCGCCGATAACCATCTGCAAAGCCTCAACCTTGGCGCCACGCTCGACAACGCCCAGCGCGCGAAGATCGACCTCAAGGGCAGCGGCATCCAAGCCGGTGAGACCCAGGTCGGCACCCTGACCGCCAGCGCCCAAGGCGATATCAAGAGCCAGAAAGTCCAGCTGGACCTGGCTGGCCCCTTGGTCAAACTGGCCCTGGCCTTGGACGGTAACCTCGACAAAGGCAACTGGCGCGGGCGCCTGGCCAGCGGTGATGTACAAGCCGGCGGCCAGGACTGGAAGCTGCAAGCCCCGGCAAAAATCGAGCGTTTGGCCGACGGCAAGCTGACCTTTTCCGCCCACTGCTGGGTGTCCGGCCCTGCAAGCCTGTGCGGTGAAGACCAACGCCTGATGCCGGAGCCGAAGCTGCGCTACCACCTCAAGCAATTCCCCATCGACAGTCTGGCGGCCTTTTTGCCTAAAGATTTTGCCTGGCAGGGTAAGCTCAATGCCGATGTTCAACTGGACCTGCCCGCCAGCGGCCCTAAAGGTGTGATCGCGGTGGATGCCGGCGGTGGCACCTTGCGCGTCAAGGACAAGGACCAGTGGCTGGACTTCCCCTATGACACTCTGAAACTGGAAACCACCCTTAATCCCCAGCGCATCGACACCCAGCTGAATTTCCGCGGCGGCAAGCTTGGCGAGTTGCTGTTGCAGGCACAGATCAACCCGTTGCCGAAGAACAAGCCGATCACCGGTACTTTCAGCCTCAACGGCCTGGACCTCGCCGTGGCGCGGCCGTTTGTGCCGATGGTGGAAAAACTCAACGGCAAGCTCAACGGCAACGGCCGCATCTCCGGTGGGTTGCTGGCGCCGCAGGTCAACGGCAGCGTGAACCTGGTGGGCGGCGAGGTCTCCGGGCCTGAGTTGCCGATCAGCCTTGAAGGCTTGAACGTGCAGGCGTTGATTGCCGGCGAAAGCGTGCAGTTGAACGGTGCTTGGCACAGCGGCAAGGCCGGGCAGGGCAGCCTCAAGGGGCAGATCGACTGGGGCCAAGCCCTGGCGGTGGACCTTAGCCTGCAAGGCTCGAAACTGCCGGTTACAGTGGAGCCTTATGCGGCGCTGGAAGTGGCGCCGGACCTGAAAATCAGCCTTAAAAACGACAAGTTGGCGATTGCCGGCAAGGTGCACATCCCGCGTGGCGATATCACTGTGCGTGAACTGCCACCGTCGACGGTCAAGGTGTCGGATGACACGCTGATCGTCGGCAGCCAGACCGAAGAGGGCAAGCCGCCGATGGCAATGGCCATGGACATCGACGTGGTGGTGGGCGAGGACCAGCTCAACTTCGCGGGCTTCGGCCTCACCGCCAAGGTGCAGGGCCAGGTGCATATCGGCGACAACATGGACACCCGTGGCGAGCTGTGGCTCAACGACGGTCGTTACCGCGCTTATGGGCAGCGGCTCAACGTGCGGCGCGCTCGGCTGTTGTTTGCAGGGCCGCTGGACCAGCCGTTCCTGGATATCGAAGCGATACGCGTGGTCACCGAGCCGTCCAGGACCGTGACCGCGGGTATTCGCCTGAGCGGCAGTGCCGAACAGCCGACAACGCAGATCTTCTCCGAGCCAGCCATGCCCCAGGAGGATGCGCTGTCGTACCTGGTGCTGGGGCGTTCGCGTAACAATACCGGTGAAGACAACAACATGCTCGCCGAAGCCGCCTTGGGCCTGGGCTTGATGGGCAGTGCCGGGGTGACTTCGGATATCGCCACTAAGCTGGGGATTCAGGACTTCGACCTCGACACCCAGGGCTCCGGCAATAACACCTCCGTGGTGGCCAGCGGCAAGATCACCGAGAAGCTCAGCCTGCGTTATGGGGTTGGGGTGTTTGAGCCGGCGAGCACCATTGCCTTGCGCTACTTGTTGAGCAAGAAGGTGTATCTGGAGGTGGCCAGTGGTGTGGCCAGTTCGCTGGATATTTTCTACAAGCGGGATTTCTAAACCCTTACGCCGTAAAAATGTGGGGGCTGGCTTGTCTGCGATGGGCATGGGTATCTACGCAACTCGGGGTTAGGTAGATATGGGTACATATCCGTTGCTGTGGTAACGGCGGCTATT
>NZ_JBJGXU010000073.1:0-27646 GCF_045447305.1 Pseudomonas sp. D47
GATCAATACATCATTGCCTGAAGGACCGCCATCGCGGGCGAGCCCGTCTCCCACCTTTGAACTGCGGCGGGCGCAGAGTTTAGGCCGGGCACAAACACGTGTGGGAGCTGGCTTGCCTGCGAAGGCGGTGGGTCAGTCAGCTTGGCCGATACTGACAACACCGCCTTCGCGAGCAAGCCCGCTCCCACATTTTGATCTTTGTCTGGCTTTGGTTAGTAGTGATACCACTTCACTTCGAGCATCACTTCATTGACTGGCGTGGACAGGTGGCTGTACTCGCGCTGGGCGCTCAAGCGTAGGCCCAGGTTGCGCGACAATTCCCACTGCTGGTTCAGGCTGATACTGCGGCGCACTTCACCATTGGTGAAGAAATCACCCTTGGCTTCCAGGCTTAAATTGCCCAGCGGGTTTTTCCACAGCACACCGGTATTGAACCCGGCAGCCGGGGAGATGGCTTCGCTGAAGTCGTTGTTGTGCTCCACGCGCACGGTGCCGAGGGCGAAGCCGAGCATGTCGTCGGTGAGTTGCCAGGTGCCGCCGGCGCCGCCGTTGACGTGGGCCACCAAGGTTTCGTCGTCGTGTTTGCCCGGTACGCGTTCCAGGCCGCCGGTCACTTGCCATGACCAAGGTTGCAACAGGGCGTTGCGTGGGGTCAGGGAGCGGATGGTCGCCAGGTCCAGTTGCTGCAGCTGCCAGTGGTTGCCTTCGTACTGGCGCAGTTTCATCTGCAGGATTTCGATCTGCGCACCCAGCGGGAAGCCTTCGGCATTGTCGTTGAGGTCGTGATAGGCCATGCGCAGGCCGTATTCGCCAAAGGCCTTGTCGCCACGGGTGCCGATGCCGGCTTGCCAGGTGCGTGACTCATGACCGTTCTCAGGCAGGCCGGGACGTTCGACGTTGAGGTCGGGCGCAGGGTTCTGGTTGATCGCGCGCAGCAGTTCGAAGCTGCGTTGTGAGCGTTCGGTGTCGCGCTCCAGGCCATTGGCGCGGTAGCGGCCCAGGCGATAAGCGGCGTCGATGATCAGGGCTTGGCGGTCGCGAGGCAGGGCTTTAAACGTCGGTTCCTGCAATTGCTTCTGGTCATCGCTGATTTTCAGCACCCATTGTTGCTCGTCGCTATCCAGCGGCTTGGCGCGTTCCAGCAGTTCGCGCTCACGAGACGGGCGATAGTCGATCTTCTCGACCAAGCCTGCCTCTTTCACCGCTTTGACCGTGTCGGTGGGGATCGCGGTCAGCGGGAACTGCTCGGTCAGGCGCAGGCTCGGGCGGGCCACTTGCAGCAGTTCCAGCAGGCGGTAGGAGCAGTTTTCGTCGAAGAAGAAGTAGTCAAACTGGATCTGCTTGAGTTCCCACACGTGCTCGACCATGCGCTCGGTCTCGACTTGGGTGAGGTTCAGGCGGTATTCCCACAGGTCGCGGTTCTCGAGGCTACGGTATTCCGAGAGTTTTTCTTGGTACGGCACCAGGGCGAACAGGCCGGGATAGCCGCCCATCAGGCCTTTCCAGGCGTAGAGAATGCTGTTGTCGGAGCCTTCGATGTAGGCGCCGAAGTTGATCGCGTAGCTGAGCAGGGCGGTGTTGTTGCTCTGCACGTCGGCCTGGTCGATACGCAGCAGGGTGTGGCCGAACATCGACGACGGGCTGTTGAGGTAGGCCGCCGGGAAGATCATCACCGCGCTGTGCGGCGCGACGTCCTTGAACCATTGGGTGAATTCTTTGCAGTCCAAGGCGGGCAGGTCGGTCAGGTGCAACTGATCCTTGAGCCAACGGGTGCGTGCGGGGTAAACGCATTGGACGTGCTTTTCGCCGAGGCTGGCCGGGGCATACAACGCCGCTACGGTCGCCTGCAGTTCCTGGTCCGGATGGTGCGCGCCATCGGGGGCGAGGAAGAATTTTTTGTCGCTGACATAGCTGCGCCAGCCACTGATCTTGCCGGCTTCGTAGTGGCCCAAAGACAGCCAGAACGGATCGTTGGCCAATTGCTGCAAACGTTGATCATCAATATGCGGGGCCGCGTACAGCGGGGCGCAGGCGAAGAGTGCCAACCAGGCAAAGCGTTTGAGCATAGGGGCAACTTAAGTCGGAATTAGTGAGACCCAAAGGGGAGGCGGGTCCAAAATAGAGCCCGCGCCTCGAAAGGCGCGGACGGTCGAGCTTAAGCCTGGGTAGCGTATTTGGCCAGGCGGGTGTCGCTTTTCAGTACAGCCAGGGTGTTGTTGTGCACGTCGTCAGCGGTCACGTCAGCTTTGCTGAAGATCTGCTGGAAGTGCTCGTGAGTCACGGCAGCGAAGTGCTCGCGATCTTCAGGGGCAACGCCCAGAACCACGGCATAGGTGGTCAGTGCTTCGCCGTTGCCTTTGGCCATGTCTTCGGACAGCTCGTTCATCATGCCATTCATGGCAATCCAGGACTTGCCGCCGTAGGTCAGGGCGCTGTTGGTGTTACAGCCGTTGGTGCCGGAGGTCATGCCGAAGGTGGCGTTACCCGAGGTACCGTTGGTGGTGGAAGCCAGGAAGTGCGCTGGAGTACCGCGCTGGCCTTCGAACAACATGTTGCCCCAACCGCAGTTCGGGCCACCTGGTGCTTCAGCCATTGCATTGAGGGAGACGACGGTGAAGAGAGTACCAAGAAGGATCCGTTTCATAGCTTTGTTCTCTTTGTGTGCAAACCAATGGACAAGGGTTCAGGCACTTCATAGCGCCCTAGGGGCCAGTTATTAGTCTAACCCGCGCAGTTTGGAGTTTAGGCACGTTCCAGGGGTTCCGTGATTTTTATAAAAACAATCAGTGTTTTTGTGCAGAGCTGCCGCGATTATTTTGTAAGACCTGTCCCCTGGCTATGCTTTCCCAAAGTCGCGCCTTGCCAGAGCGCGTAACCGGGAGCCAGAATGCCGTTATCTGCCCCGCCTGATGTAAGGAAGCCCGATGCCTGATCCTGTTGCTGCCAGCTTGCGTCTAGCGCCCGAAGCGCTGACTCGCCCTTTCTCCGCTGAACAGTTCAGCTTCTCGACCACCAATGATTTGGAGCCCTTTCGCGGTGTGCTTGGCCAGGAACGTGCGGTTGAAGCCTTGCAGTTCGGTGTGGCCATGCCACGCCCTGGTTACAACGTGTTTGTCATGGGCGAGCCGGGTACCGGCCGCTTTTCGTTCGTCAAACGCTACCTGAAAGCCGAAGGCAAGCGCCTGCAGACCCCGGCGGACTGGGTCTATGTGAATAATTTTGATGAGCCACGCGAACCGCGTGCCCTGGAATTGCCGGGCGGCGGCGCGGCGGCCTTCATCGCCGATATCAACGGTTTGGTCGACAACCTCGTCGCCACCTTCCCGGCGGTGTTCGAACACCCGACTTATCAACAGCGCAAAAGCGCCATCGACCGCGCCTTCAACCAGCGTTACGACAAGGCCTTGGACGTGATCGAACGCCTGGCCCTGGAAAAGGACGTGGCGCTGTACCGCGACAGCTCCAACATCGCGTTCACGCCGATGCTCGATGGCAAGGCGCTGGACGAGGCGGAGTTCTCGCAACTGCCGGAGGCTGACCGCGAGCGTTTCCACACGGATATTTCCGAACTGGAAGAGCGCCTCAACGAAGAATTGGCCAGCCTGCCGCAGTGGAAGCGCGAGTCGAATAACCAACTGCGTCAGTTCAACGAAGAAACCATTACCCTGGCCCTGCAGCCTTTGCTGGCGCCGCTGTCGGAAAAGTACGCGGAAAACGCGGCGGTCTGCGGTTACCTGCAGGCCATGCAGGTGTACTTGCTCAAATCCGTGGTCGAGCAGTTTGTCGACGACGCCAAGACCGACGCCCAGGCGCGCAAGCTGCTCGAAGAGCAATACTGCCCGAGCCTGGTAGTGGGCCACTCGGTCAACGGCGGCGCGCCGGTGGTGTTTGAGCCGCACCCGACGTACGACAACCTGTTCGGCCGTATCGAGTACAGCACCGACCAAGGCGCGCTGTACACCACGTATCGCCAATTGCGCCCGGGCGCGTTGCACCGTGCCAATGGCGGTTTCCTGATTCTGGAAGCCGAAAAAATGCTCAGCGAGCCGTTTGTATGGGACGCGCTCAAGCGTTCCTTGCAGTCGCGCAAGCTGAAGATGGAATCGCCGCTGGGCGAGCTCGGCCGCCTGGCCACCGTGACCCTCAACCCGCAAATGATCCCGTTGCAGGTCAAGGTCATCATCATCGGTTCGCGCCAGCTGTACTACGCGTTGCAGGATGCCGATCCAGACTTCCAGGAGATGTTTCGCGTCCTGGTGGACTTCGACGAAGACATCCCGATGGTCGACGAGAGCCTGGAGCAGTTCGCCCAGTTGCTCAAAACCCGTACGTCGGAAGAAGGCATGGCGCCGCTGACGTCGGACGCGGTAGCGCGCCTGGCGACGTACAGCGCACGCCTGGCCGAACATCAGGGGCGTTTGTCGGCACGCATTGGCGACCTGTTCCAACTGGTCAGCGAAGCGGACTTCATCCGCCACCTGGCGGGCGATGAGATGACCGATGCCGGCCATATCGAACGCGCGCTCAAGGCCAAGGCCACGCGCACCGGGCGGGTGTCGGCGCGGATTCTCGACGACATGCTCGCCGGGGTGATCCTGATCGACACCGCCGGTGCGGCGGTCGGCAAGTGCAACGGGCTGACGGTGCTGGAGGTGGGTGATTCGGCCTTCGGTGTGCCGGCGCGGATTTCCGCCACGGTGTACCCGGGCGGCAGCGGTATTGTCGACATCGAGCGCGAGGTTAACCTCGGCCAGCCGATTCACTCCAAGGGCGTGATGATCCTCACCGGTTACCTGGGCAGCCGTTATGCCCAGGAATTCCCGCTGGCGATTTCGGCGAGCATCGCGCTGGAGCAGTCCTACGGTTATGTGGACGGCGACAGTGCGTCCCTGGGCGAGGCGTGCACCTTGATCTCGGCGCTGTCGAAAACGCCGCTCAAGCAGTGCTTTGCCATCACCGGCTCCATCAACCAGTTTGGTGAAGTGCAGGCGGTGGGCGGGGTTAACGAGAAGATCGAAGGCTTCTTCCGCCTCTGCGAAGCACGCGGCTTGACCGGCGAGCAGGGGGCGATCATTCCGCAAGCCAACGTCGCCACGTTGATGCTCGATGAGAAGGTGCTGAAAGCCGTGCGCGACGGGCAGTTCCACATTTACGCCGTGCGTCAGGCGGATGAGGCGTTGAGCTTGTTGGTGGGAGAGCCTGCCGGTGAGCCGGACGAGGAAGGGCAATTCCCCGAAGGCAGCGTGAACGCGCGCGTGGTCGAGCGTTTGCGCGCGATTGCCGAGATGATCAGCGAGGATGATTTGAAAGAGGCGGAGAAGGAACTGGCGCAGCAGGCGTTGGCGGAAGCCAAACCGAGCTGATTTTTTGTGGTGGCGCAGTAAGTACGGGAGCTGGCTTGTTGGGCTAGCGAGCTTGTTGTGGCGAGCCTACTCGCCACAATTTTGACTCGGGTGTAGGAGACCAACGCCCGTTGGTCCCTATAACCTTGGTTTGTACCGGTTTTCTTCTATTCTGAGTGCTAGGGATATCCACAGGAGTCGCAGGATAGAGACAGCCTTGCCCTGCGCGAGGTTGAACACCGATCTACCGAGGGTCGCCGCCATGTCGCGCAACCTTTGCCTTACCCGCCAATGCCTGGGCCTGGTCACCCGTATCGAATGCTCCATTCGCCCTCTCGCGGGGGATAACGGGATGTGGACGTTGTTGTTTGCCGCCGGAATGACCGGCGAACAGCCCGCCACCATCAAGTCCGAAGGCCCGTTTCATGGGCCCTTTGTGGCAGAAACCGTTCTGGGATCAATCGTCGAAAGCCTGACGCTGCACGGCTATGAGGTGGCGGCCGATCCGCAGATATGGTGCCTGCATATGCAGGCCCATCTGCGACAACTCAATGGCGGGCATGAGCTTCTGGCCTTGTGACAGATCGTTCCCACGCTCTGCGTGGTAACGCCGCCCCGGACGCTCTGCGTCCCGCTGTCGCCACACGGCTCAAGCCCTGCGCCGGGTGACGCTGCGCGTCTGGGGATGCATTCCTGTGCTGCGCGTAGGAACGATCGGCCGTAGGCGGCTATTTTGTCTCGGGCTTGTCCAGCTTTACCTCGAAACCGTATTGCACGGTGTCGAGGTCGGTGCGCTGGTAGCTTTCCAGGCTGGTCGGCTGGCCGTAGAAGTAATGCACGTCAAACAGCGCCGTGCCGTACTCCTCGGCACGGTGGCTCACGCCGAGGATCTCCTTGAGGTAGTTGCCGCTCGCGTCCTTGGCGTAGAAGCGCCAGCTGTCGGCGGGAAAGTCTGTTTGATCGACGATCAGCGCGTTGTCCTTGAGTGACAGGCCTTTGGGCAGCTTGGCCACGTCAATCGTGGCTTTCTCGATGGTGGCCAGGAACAGCGGCACCGAGCCCACCACAAACGCTGGGGTTTCCGGGAACAGGTTGAGGTCGTACGTGAGCGTGCCGCTGCCCGCATTCAACTCAAAGGCCTCGGCTGGCAGCTCGATGGGCTCGCCGCGCTCGCCCTTGTCGTCCGCCGTGAAGAAGGTGATTGGGGCATCGCTGTTGTTGCGCTCGGCGCCAACCAGGTCGTCATTGAAGGTGAACGGGTGGTCAAACACGATCTTCGCGGCGCTGGAGTCTTCGGTCGATTGGCTGATGGTGACGCTTTTTTTCAGCTGCTCCTCAGTCATTGACGCATCTTTAAGCCAGCTGGCGGCGCCGTCGTCATACACGGTGACCGGCATCGGCAAGGCTTGCACGGTCTTTTGCAGGCTGTTCTTGTCGAAGCGCATCACCGGCAGGTCGAGGTCCTTGCGGGTGAGCGTGGCTTTGGAGAAGTCCAGCACGTTGACCTGCAGGTTTTCGATCAAACCATTGAAATACACCTTGGCGTAATGGCTGCTCTGTTTGTGTTCGAAGGCTTTCTGCTCGTCGGTCAGTTGTTTTTCAAAGGCGTCTGACCAAGCCGTCTGCTTTTGCATCTCGGCCAGTTGCTTCTTGTAGAACGCCACCTGCTCGGCGTTTTCGTTGATCGAGCCCGAGCGGGTGAGAAATTGCCCCGTGCTGTCGCGTGCCTGCACCAGCAATGGGTTCGGCGAGTCGTCGCCGACTTCCGGCGCCAGCGGCTCGCTGTTGGTCAGTTCGATTTCGGCGTAGTTTTTCTCAAGCAGCAGCAGGTTGAGCGTGATATTGCACCTCGGTGCGTTTGTGGCCCACGTCTTTTTTCGACAAGTCGAACGTCAGCACCTTGCCGGGCGCAACCACCTCAACCGCGCCCTTGAGGCTGACGGGCTGTGGCTGGCTCTTGTTCTCGGTCTCCAAGCCCTCGATGAACGGGTAGGTTACCGTCAGGTCATCGGGGTTGGTCAGGTTGGAGCTGCTCGGGCTCAGTTGGATGCCCGGGTCGGTTTCCGACCATTCTGGCTGGAAGGGGATGACTTTGTTGTTGCTCAGGGTCACCGACTGCCATTCCAGGCCGTGGGGAAAGGGGAACTGGTCCGGGGTGTTGAAGTTGAACGGGGAGACCGGTTGCAAATCCGTCAGGTAGTCGGAATGCGAGGCTTTGCGCAGCACGAACAGGCCATTGATGTAGGTATCCACCAAGGCTTGGGGCGTGGGGTAGTGCTTGAGCAGCGCCAGGGTGTCTTCACCATATTCGGCGTCGATTGGCTTAACGGCGAGCTTGGTCTGCGCGCGTTCCAGCAACAGTAGCGAGCCACCGAGGTCGGCGATGGCGTCGCGCAGTTTGGGGTCTTCAATGGCGTCCAGCGATTGTTCGAACTTCGCGGTTTTCTCTTCGAGGGTGGCCTGCTTCTGCTCTTCTTTGGGGGAGCAGCCGCTGGCCATCAGCAACACCGCACACAGGCCGACAGTGGCCAAAGGGGATCGCACATCCATCATCTGAGTTTTCCTGTTCCACAGCATCGAGCTGATTTGATGGGCTCGACACTAGCAGAAAAATTCTCTCACAGATGCCGTCCGGGTCAGTTTTCTCACGGATACAGGTGTTTGGTAGCGGCTGATATACTCGCAGCCATTTTTAGCCTAGCTGTGTGAGATCCAATGGAACGCTTTATCGAAAATACTATGTACGCCTCACGCTGGCTGCTGGCGCCGATCTATTTGGGGCTTTCCCTGGGCCTGCTGATTCTGGCGCTGAAGTTCTTCCAGGAAATCATCCACGTTATTCCGAATATTTTTACCATGCTGGAAGCTGACGTCATCCTGCTGCTGTTGTCGTTAATCGACATGGCGCTGGTCGGCGGCTTGCTGGTGATGGTGATGATTTCCGGCTACGAGAACTTCGTCTCGCAGCTGGATATTGACGATAACAAAGAAAAGCTCAACTGGCTGGGCACCATGGACTCTTCATCGCTGAAGATGAAAGTGGCCGCCTCCATCGTGGCGATTTCGTCCATTCACCTGCTGCGCATCTTCATGGACGCCAAGAACGTCGATCCGCAGCATTTGATGTGGTACGTGATCATCCACATGACCTTCGTGATCTCGGCGTTCGCCATGGGCTACCTGGACAAGCTCACCAAGCACTGATGCTTTGCACCGGCCTTACTGCTCGACGAAGTAGTAAGGCTGGCGACCGATTGCCATCTGCTTGATCACGTTGACCTTCTCCGCCAAGTCGTCGGGGCGGTCCAGCAGCGCGATGTTGCCGGGCTTGGCGGCGAGAAAACTGCGCAGCTCCTCTTCGCTTTGCAGGATCGGCAAGTAGGCCTGCAGGTAGAACACACTGGCCCCGGCGATGCGCTCGTTGGGCTGAAACAACACCACCGCTTTGCCTTCGGTCTGAAAGGCCTTGGCCTGGCTGATCACCGGTACGAAGGACTCACGTTTGTCGGCCTTGGGGGCAAACCAGAAGGCGGCTGTCATGTAGCTGACGATCAGCAGCGCGAACACGCCGCTGATCACGCCGCGGTGATACCGGAACAGCGCCGGTTTGTTCGCTTTGAGCCACGTCAACAACACCCCAGCGTATTCTGCTGCGAGTACGGCGGCAGCGGGGGTGAGTGCCATCAGGTAGACGGTACGCTTGCTCGAAGCCAGGGTCAGTAACGTGAACTGCGCCACCAGCCACACGCTGAAAAACAGGCGGTAGCGGTTACGCACCAGGCTTTTGCGGAAGTGCCAAAGGCCCAGGTACACCAGAATGTTCCAAGGCAGGAACGCCTCGGGCAGCTTCGCGATGTAGTAATAGAACGGTTCGTAATGCCCAGCCTCGACAAACGAGCCGCTGAAGCGCCCGACACTGTTGGTCCACAACACTTCGGCCACCGCTTGCATGCCACCGCGCTGGAACAGAAAGCCCAGCCAGATCAGCAGCGGCACCAGTGCCAGCAGGGTGAACAGCGCTGGCTTGAGCCAGTCGCCGATGCGCAGGCGTTTATCCATCAGGCTGGTGCTGAGCAGGTACACAAAGATCACAATGCCCGGCATCGCCAAGCCCAGTACGCCTTTGCTCAGGGTGGCGATGACCATGCCGACGGTAAACAACGCCCAGGCCCAAACGCTGGAACCTTCGCGATCGGGTCGCACGGCCTGGTAAAACCCGAGCAGCGCGGCGGTCACGCCGAGGCTGAGCAACGAATCCTCACCCACGCCGCGCACGTTGCCCCAGTAACTGGCCATGGTCGCCAGGATCAACGCCGCGCAGAACGCCATCGTCTGCGGTCGCCCGAACTTGCGCAACATCCCGTAAAACAGCATCACGCTGAACAACCCGGCAAACGCCGACGCCAGGCGCACGGCCCAGGTGGTGCCGCCAAACAGCCGAATCGCACCGGCGTCCAGCCATAGGCTCAGGGGCGGCTTTTCCAGGAAAGGTTCACGAAACAGACGTGGGATCACCCAGTCATTGTCCAGGTGCATGGCCATGGCGATCCCGGCGACGCGGGCTTCGGTGGAGCCTTGCAGCTCATGGCTGCCCAAGGCAAAGAAGAACAACACAGCAACGAGAAGGAGCAGCAGAGGAACGGGGCGCGTCATGGGTTCTGGCTACCGAGCAGGGGACCGCTCGGGGGAGCGGCCATGTTGATCGGTCAGTATATGTATCCGTTTCTTAACATTTCGTGAACGAGTGTGGGGTTTTTGTAAGGCGGCCAAACCCGCTGCTCAGGGCAGTTTCAAGCTGGGTAACGCCGCTTTGCCTTGCTCGGTCAGTACCGGCTCCAATTGCTCCCAGGTGAAGCTCAAGTCGTTGTCGCAGCCATCTCCCGTGGCGCGGGTGGAGAGTTGCAGGCCTTGGGTGTTGAAGCTCAAGTCAAAGGAGGAATAGCTGGTGATCGCCGGGCAGCCCTCATCGGTGGTGGTTTGCTTGGCCAGCCAGGCGCTAAATGTGGCCGGTAACTCCACGTGGCCGGAGTAAGCGGAGTACCACTCCTGGCGCCCGCCGAGCCACGTCCACGGGTCAACACTTTCGCCGGTTTGCAGGTTCCAGGAATGCAGGCCCCAACTGATACCCCTGGCGCCGGTGCCCGCCGCCCAGCGGTAGAACCTGACGGTAATAAATTGCGACGACCAATACGTGGGCTCAACGTCGATTTCGCTGGTATGCGCTGAGCCGTTTCGACCGAGGTATTCGCGGCGCTCGTGAAAATAGTCAGCCTGATCCTCATCGTTGATGGCCAAGGCGGTGAGTTGCCGGTTAATCTTCTGAATCGCCGGGCCGTCACCTTCTAGCTTGACGGTGACCTGAGCGCCTTGGGTCTTGAGTAGATACGCGTGGTTTTCGAAACTTTTCTTCTCGGTCTTGACCGCCAGAGGCGCGGCTTCCATGGACGCGTTGTAGGCGTCGCTGCCGCAGCCGTCCGTGCTGATGCGTTGCAAGGTGAGTGGCAGCGGCTTGCCGCCCTTGGTTTTGCGCCAGCCGCCGGAGAGTGTATCGCCCTGGGGTTTTTGCAATGCCCAGAAACCGGTGTTGTCTTCCTCCACCCACGGCGCGTTATCGCTGGCTTGGGTCAGTTGAATCGGCGTGAGGATGCGTTGGTAGTAATAGCTGCCGTGCTCACCGTCGGCGCCGTTGAAACAGGCGGTGACAGCGGACTTGCCCAGCGTGCCCTGCCAGACGCCCGCGAGATCGGCGGCGGAGGCGAGCAAGGGCGTGACGGCGAGGGTAATGACAGCGAGGGGCTTGAACACGGGTATCTGACTTCCGGTTGTCTGATAAAGGCCGTCAGGGTAATGGGAAGTGTGGGGGGATTCCAGGGGCGAGGCGTTGTTTGGTAGGAGCCAAAGATTTCGGCTAAATGAAAAACGTAAAGCAAAGTTTCGGAGGCTCACCTGCCGGGGTTTCCAACCCCCAGAAACAACAAAACCCGCACTAGGCGGGTTCTGTCGATGCTTCGAATTGGATCGGGGTAATCTGAACAGACATCATATGTTATTGATTTAAAAAAATACTCGATTGTAAAACTACATAGGAATACCTTTTGGAATACCGTTGGTTTCAACCTTCTGGCAGGGCTGTATTTAGCTCTCGTGTTTGCCGCTAGCGAAGTGGGTGAGTCTATTCAAGCATCATCCAGGCACTTTCCATTTTGGGCTTCCTTTTTTACGAGAGTTTCAATCACCTAGGCGCGTGTCAGATTGTGTCTCTTGGCGAGATCATCGAGTTGATCAATTACTGTTTTTGAGATCGACACATTCAGTTGCGTATTCTCAGAATTACGCTCATCGAACTGCTTGCGGCTCCATCGACTCTTGATGTCTTTGATAAGCGCTTTCATCTCGTATGGTAATTTCTTGCCAGTCGCTCATATCCGGTTGCGATACGGCGGTACTGCTTCAGTTTCTGGAAAAAACGCTCCACCAGATTACGTGCCTTGTAGGTATGTCGATCCAGCGTTCGGGGCTTCAGACGATTCCCTCTTGAGGGGATGACGGCTTCAGCCCCATTGCGCTGTATTAACTCCACGAAGGCATCTGCGTCATAACCTTTGTCTGCCAATACCTCATCGGGCGTAAAACCTTCGATCAGCGCTTCGGCTTGGCCATATTCAGAGCTTTGTCCGGGCGTCAGCAGCAGGCGTACCGGGTTCCCCAGGGCATCGACGGCCGCATGAATCTTGGTGCTCAGTCCGCCTTAGGACTTGCCCATGGCTTTGGCGTCCTGACATGTTTTTTTGCCGCATCGTGCTGATGAACGCGCACTGTGCTGCCATGATCTGTAACCAGACTCCCTTGCGTGACCAGCGGTTATAACGCACATAGACCCGATGCCCGTGACCGTAGGTTTCAGGTAGATCCCGGCCAGGGCGCGCCAGTTCGGGCAATCCAGAGTACCGCCGCTACAAATAGACGGTTATCGCGGGCGGTCACGCCACCGTCGCTGGCTTTACCCGGCAGCAGTTCCTTGATGCGCCCCCATTGATCGTCATGCAACCTGTAGCGGCTTACCAGTTACCCCAAATAGCTCAAGGGTATCGAATGGCCCCACTTAGCTCACATGAGAACTCCCCCTAGGACACGATCGTTTTTATCGTCTGCCGGCCCGCTTCATCACCAGTACAAAAAACACCGGCACGAATACCACCGCCAGCGTAGCGGCAATCATCCCGCCGATCACGCCGGTGCCGATGGCTTGCTGGCTCGCCGAGCTGGCCCCGGAGGCTATCGCCAGCGGTACCACCCCGAGGATAAACGCCAGGGAGGTCATGACAATCGGCCGCAGTCGCATGCGTGCAGCCTGCACCGTCGACTCGATCAAGTCGTGGCCTTCGTCATACAGGTGCTTGGCAAACTCGATGATCAAAATCGCGTTTTTCGCCGACAAGCCGATGATTGTGATCAAGCCAACCTTGAAAAACACATCGTTGGGCATCCCGCGCAGCGACACGGCCAATACCGCACCCAGTACCCCCAACGGCACGACAAGCAGCACGGACGTCGGGATCGACCAGCTCTCATACAGCGCGGCCAGGCACAGGAACACAATCAACAGCGAGAGGCCCAACAGCAGCGGCGCCTGGTTCGCTGAGAGATGCTCCTGCAATGCCAGCCCGGTCCATTCATGCCCCAGCCCCGACGGGCCTTGGGCGACCAGCCGCTCGATTTCCGCCATGGCCTCACCGGAGCTGTGACCTGCGGCCGGCTCACCGGAAATACTGACAGCCGGGTAGCCGTTGTAGCGGGTCAGCTGTGTTGGCCCCAAGGTCCATTCGGCCCGGACGAAAGCGGCCAGCGGCACCATCTTTCCGGTAGTGTTGCGCACGTGCATGTTCAGTAAATCCGCCACCTGGCTGCGGTGATCGCCTTCGGCCTGTACTACGACACGTTGCATTCGTCCCTGGTTAGGGAAATCGTTGATGTAGGCCGACCCTACCGCCGTGGACAACACACTGCCGATATCGGCAAATGAAACGCCCATCGCGTTGGCCTGTTTGCGGTCAACAATCAACTTCACCTGGGGCGCCTCGGCCAGTGAGCTTTCGCGCACGTTGATCAAAGCTGGGCTTTTCTCGGCGGCTTCCAGCAAGGCTGTGCGCGCTTGCATCAACGCCTTGTGGCCCAGGCCACCGCGGTCTTGCAAACGAAACTCGAAACCGCTGGAGTTCCCCAGACCGTCCACCGGGGCTGGCAGAACGGAGTAGGCCACGGCGTCCTTGATCTTGCCGAATGCAAGGCTGGCCCGGTCGGCGATGGCGGAGGCTGAGTCGTCAGTACCACGCTCAGACCAATCCTTGAGTGTGCTGTATGCCAGCGCCGCATTCTGGCCGCTGCCGGAAAAACTGAAGCCCAGAATGATGGTGCTGTCGGCAATCGCCGGTTCCGTGGCGTTGTGCGCTTCAATCTGCTCCACCACCTGTACTGTGCGGTTCTTGCTCGCGCCTGGCGGTAGCTGGATGTCGGTGATGGTGTAGCCCTGGTCTTCTACGGGAAGAAACGAGGTGGGCAGTTGATTGAAGCAAACCACCAGGCCAACTAACAGCACGCCATAGATCAGCAAGTAACGACCGCTACGCTTGAGGGCATAGACCACCCAACCTTCATAACGCAGGGTCAGTTGCTCAAAGCGTCGATTGAACCAGCCAAAAAAACCACGCTTGGCATGGCGTTCGCTTTTGGCAATTGGCTTAAGCAACGTTGCGCAAAGGGCCGGTGTCAGGGTCAGGGCGAGGAGCGCGGAGAACAGGATAGAGGTGGCCATCGACAGTGAAAACTGTTGATAGATCACGCCCACCGTGCCCGGCATGAACGCCATCGGGATAAATACAGCTACCAGCACCAGAGTAATGCCAACGATTGCCCCGGTGATCTGATGCATGGCCTTGCGCGTTGCCTCTTTGGGTGAGAGACCTTCGGTGGCCATGATGCGTTCGACGTTTTCCACCACCACGATGGCATCGTCGACCAGGATGCCGATGGCCAGCACCATGCCGAACATCGTCAGTACATTAATCGAGAAACCCAGCGCCAACAGAGTGGCCAAGGTGCCCATTAGCGCTACCGGTACCACCAGAGTCGGGATCAATGTGTAGCGAATGTTTTGCAGGAACAGGAACATCACGGCAAAGACCAGCACCATCGCTTCGAGCAAGGTGTAGGCCACTTTGGTGATTGAGACCTTGACGAACGGAGACGTGTCGAACGGGAGTTGGTATTCCACCCCGGCCGGGAAGTAGCGCGACAGTTCGTCCATCTTCGCCCGGATCAGGGTTGCGGTATTCAAGGCGTTGGCCCCGGGCGCCAGTTGCACGCTAATCGCCGTCGACGGCTGGCCATTGAGACGGGTGGAGAACTGGTATTCTTCGCTACCAATTTCGACCCGTGCGACATCCCCCACGCGCACCACGGAGCCGTCAGGATTGGCCCGCAAAATGATGTCAGCAAACTCTTGCGGCGTGGACAGTTGGCCCTCGACCAATACGGTCGCGGTTATTTCCTGAGTGGTGGCGTTTGGCAGGTCGCCGATGCTGCCGGACGAGATTTGCGCGTTTTGCGCGACAATGGCGGCATTGACGTCAGCGGGAGTGAGGTTGAAACCAATCAGTTTTTGCGGATCAATCCAGATCCGCATGGCCCGTTCCGCACCATACAGTGAGGCTTTGCCAACGCCATCCAGGCGCTTGATTTCGTTCATGACGTTACGTGCCAGGTAATCGCTGAGCGTCTGGTTGTCGATCGTTCCATCAAGGGAGGTCAAGGTGATCAGCAGCAGGAAGCTGGTCGAAACTTTCTCCACTTGCAGGCCTTGCTGGATAACGGCTTGTGGCAGGCGTGACTCCACCGCTTTAATGCGATTTTGTACATCGACCTGGGCCATATCCGGGTCGGTTCCGGGTTTGAACGTGGCCGTGATGGTGGCGCTGCCAAGACTGCTTTGTGATTCAAAATACAGCAGGTCAGTGGCGCCGTTGAGTTCATCTTCAATCAGGCTGACGACACTTTCATCGATCGTTTTCGCCGACGCCCCTGGGTATGCGGCCTGAATCTCGACTTTTGGCGGAGCCACGTTGGGGTACTGCGCCACGGGTAGCTTTGGAATGGCTAACGCACCGGCTAACAGGATGAACAGTGCGACCACCCAGGCGAACACCGGGCGGTCGATAAAAAATTGCGGCATAAGATTTTCGTCCGGCCTACTGCCCAGTGACCTGGGCAAGTGGAAGAGGGGTGTCGTCGATCAGTACTTTCTCGCCAGGACGGGCGTGCTGCAGGCCTTCGATAACGATGCGGTCGCCGGGCGTGAGGCCACCGGTCACAACCCAGCGATTGTTCTGCACCTGGCCCAGTTGCACCGGTTGCTGGCTGATACGGTCGCTGGCGTCGAGCAGCAGCACCTGGGCAATGCCGGCGCTGTCACGCTGGACTGCCCGTTGCGGCACGCTGATGCCCTGGGGATTGACCGCTTGCTCCAGGCGCACGCGAATGAAGCTGCCCGGCAACAGGTCGAGGTTTGGATTGGGGAACTCGCTGCGCACGATGACCTGGCCGGTGCCTGGGTCGACGCTGATGTCAGCGAATAGCAATTTGCCCGGTAACGTGTACAGGCTGCCGTCATCCTGAATCAGAGTGGCCTTGACCTGACCCAGCCCGACTTGTTGCATGTGCCCGGCTCGAAACGCCTGGCGCAACGCGTTGAGTTCGCGAGTTGATTGGGTCAAGTCCGCGTGGATCGGGTCCAACTGCTGGATCAGTGCGAGGGGGGTACTTTCGTTCTGTCCTACAAGGGCGCCTTCGGTCACCAGTGCCCGACCAATACGTCCGGAAATCGGCGCGGTGACGGTGGCATAACTCAGGTTTAGCTTTATACGTTCCACTGCGGCCTTGTGGGCGGCAACGTCGGCATTGGTGTGATGGACGGCGGTGCGCGCGTTGTCGTATTCCTGGGCGCTGATGGCGTTGTCTGCGATCAACAGGGCGTAGCGTTGCGCTTGCAAGCGCGCCTGGAAGGCGTTGGCCTGCGCCTTGCGCAAGTTGGCCTGGGCACTGTCCAGATCGGCCTTGAACGGCGCCGGATCGATGTGAAACAGCACATCGCCTTCTTTTACGTCGCTGCCTTCGCGGAAAGTGCGTTGTAGCACCACGCCGGCGACACGGGCCCGAACTTCGGCACTGCGCGGCGCAGCGATCCGCCCACTGAGTTCGCTGTAGATCGATAAGGGTTGTGCTTGGATGGTCTCGATCCGTACGGTGGGTGGTGGTGCGGATTTTTCTACGGCGGAAGACGTGTCACAGGCGCCAAGCACCAGCGCCAATGTGATCAGGCTGAACCTTGCTAATGGCTTTTTTTGCACGTAAGAGCCTTTTTGAATGGGCCGGGTGCCGCGTTGGCCTGTAAATACAGGCCAAGTGACTTGAACGTCAGGCAGCAGCGCCAAGGAACGGCAATAATAGGTACAGCTTGATTATGATGACGTTAATGATGTCGATGAAGAAGGCGCCCACCATGGGTACTACCAGGAATGCTATCTGCGAAGGCCCGTAGCGCTGTGTCACCGCTTGCATGTTAGCGATGGCGGTGGGTGTGGCACCCAGCCCGAAACCGCAGTGTCCGGCAGCCAGAACCGCTGCATCGTAGTTACTGCCCATGACTCTGAATGTCACGAAAATCGCAAACAGCGCCATGAGTAAGGCTTGCGCTGTCAGGATGATAACGAACGGTAACGCCAGTGCTGCCAGATCCCACAGTTTGAGCGACATCAGCGCAATCGCTAGAAACAGCGACAAACTGACGTTGCCCAACACCGAGACTTCACGCTCAAACACCTGGTACAGGCCCAGCGCTGAAAGCCCGTTGCGCAACACCACACCCACGAACAGGACGCAGACGAACGTCGGCAGCTCAAATGCCGTCCCCTGGAGCAGGTCATTGAGGAGCGAACCTGCTTGTAGGCTGACGGCGATCAGCGCGATTGTTTCAATCAGCGAAAACGGTGTGATCGAGCGCTCTTTATTTGGTTGTTCAAAGCCCCTTGGCAAGCGCGGCTCACCTTGTACGAGACCGGGAGTCTGGACACGGTTGATCAGCAAACGGGCGACCGGACCGCCAATCAAGCCGCCCAGCACCAGGCCGAACGTCGCGGAGGCCATCGCCAGTTCAGAGGCGGAAGCAAGACCGAAGTTCTCACTGAACGTCGCCCCCCAAGCAGCGCCTGTGCCGTGTCCGCCCGACAAGGTAATTGAACCTGTCAGCAACCCCATCAAGGGGTCGAGCCCCAACGTCTTGGCGAGCCCGATACCTATGGCGTTTTGGAGTATCAAAAGCCCTGTGACCGCCAGTAGAAAAACCCCAACTACGCGCCCACCTTTTTTCAGGCTGGCGAAATCTGCACTCAAGCCAATGGTGGCAAAAAACGCCAGCATCAAAGGGGTTTGCAGTGAAGTGACAAAGCGGATTTCAATATCGAACAGGCGCAAAACCAAGAGAAGCAATGCAACCACCAAGCCCCCTGCAACCGGCTCAGGAATATTGTACGTGCGTAAAAAACCGATACGTGCAACTAGTCCGCGCCCTAGTAAAAGGACTAAAGAGGCGGCCACAAGTGTTCCATAAAAATCGAGCTGAAACATTAGCATCCTAGGTATTGATCCAGAGGCAGACTTTTTACCTGGTCACGCTTCTAGAGTGGGTTGAGCTACTTCAGCCCTGACTGACGTCGAGAATCAGGCAGCCGTCACTGGCCTGCCAAATATATTGGAGTGCGGCATGGTAGTGGAGCCAAGATGACTTGAAGTTAACTTTACTTTATCAAAATATTTCATATGGCGAGCACGATGAATCTATTCAAGGTCCATGATTTTGCAATGAATTTCCAATCGAGGAGTAGAGACTGTATTACTTAGCGAAAGCACATATTGTATTGATTCGACAATATCACTGACCTGTAGTTTGTCTTCGTTGCGTATGCGCCCATCGTTGTTCATGCCTGTGTTTGCAATGCTCTGGCATTGAACTGAAAAGCTGCGCCTTCTTGTCTAAAGGCGTAGCCTTGGGCAACTAACCTGCCCGAAATCGACTGCCTGGTGATTGTGCCAGAAGGCGTAATGCGTCAATGACTACGCGCATCTTCGGTTGCAGATAGGGAGTCTTGATCCAGATAGCGTGAATCGGCGTGTCGTCTCCTGCCTGATCGTCGAGTACGGACTGGAGGGCGCCCGATCGTAGATGCTCCTCTACCAGCCATGTCGGTATCTGGGCCAACCCGCAACCCGCGAGCGTTGCGGCCAGAATGGCTTCGCAATCGCCGATTTCATGACGCACGGGGATTTCATGGGTTTGAGTGACGCCTTCTACGTTTTTGAGTAACCAGCCAGGCCGTTGGCCTAAAGGCCAGCCGATCACGCAGTCGTGTTGTGCGAGGTCCTTGGCTGACAACGGCACCCCCCGGCGCGCCAGGTAAGCGGGGGAGCCACAGATAACCCGGCGTTGTTCGCCCAATCGGCGAGCGACCAGGTCAACATCGTTATCGAGTGCTCCCACCCGCACGGCCAGATCAATTCCGTCGCCCATCAAATCAACGGCCCGATCGCTGAACGTTACCGTTAGCTCCAACTGTTCGTATCGAGTCGACAGTTCTATCAAGGTGGGCAGGATATATCGGCGTCCAAATGCCGAGGGCAAGTCGATACGTACGCGGCCGGCGGGTGTTTGCTGTTCACTGCCCAGGCGGTTTTCCGCTTCGTCCAGGATGGCCATGGCGTTTTGGCAATCTGTGAGGTAGGAGTCACCGTCATTGGTCAAGCTCACTCGCCGGGTGGTCCTGTGCAACAGCTTGGTTCCCAGGCGTGTCTCCAGCCGCATGATGCTTTTGCTCAACGCTGAACCGGTCATTCCCAGCGTATGGGCGGCAGCGGTAAAGCTGCCCGCCTGCGCAACGGTGACGAAATTTCGAATCTCGACAAACTGGTTCTTAATCACGCTGATTGATTCCTTGTGGGACCAGGAGTGGTGAATTTTAGGGACTTAATCGTATCAGGGTAGTAGCGTAGACTGATTTTGCTCTAGGGAAAACGAGTCTAAATGTCGTTAAGTTTCGTTGAAGTACTACCCACTTGATTATTTAAAGCTGCCGGAAAAACACACTTCTACACTCTCTAATGGAATTGAGTATAAATGAATACTACAAAAAGCCTGAAAGAAAAAGTTGCCTTTGTACAAGGCGGTTCCCGCGGCATTGGCGCCGCCATTGTCAAGCGCCTAGTAAGCGAAGGTGCGGCTGTTGCATTCACTTATCGCTCCTCGCCAGACGAAGCCCAGAAATTAGTAGAACAGATGGCCGCCGCCGGCAGTAATGTTATCGCTATTCGTGCCGACAGCGCTGATCCTGAAGCGTTGAGCCAAGCGATACGTCAAACGGTAGAGCATTTCGGCAAGCTGGATATCCTGGTAAACAATGCAGGTGTTCTTCCATGGGGGCCATTGGAAGACATTACCCTGGCTGAAATTGACCTCGCATTGGCTGTCAATATAAGAGGTGTGATTATTGCCAGCCAAGAAGCCGTGCGTCATATGAGTGACGGGGGGCGAATCATTAATATTGGCAGTATTAACGCCGACCGAATTCCAGTTGCGGGCGGTGCAGTCTATGCAATGACTAAAGCATCGCTCGTTGGTTTTACCAAAGGGTTGGCGCGAGACTTGGGGCCGCGAGGCATTACGGTCAATAACGTTCAGCCAGGGCCGGTCGATACCGATATGAACCCCGCCAACGGTGAGGCCGCCAGCCAACTGACGCAATTAATGGCGTTAGGTCGATATGGAAAAGATGAAGAGGTTGCCAGTTTCGTTGCCTACCTGGTGGGGCCTGAAGCAGGCTTTATTACCGGCGCCAGCTTGAGTATTGATGGCGGATTTTCAGCGTGATCATTTGAGCGGTCGATTTTTTGTATTTCGCAAAGTGAGACTTATGAAAAAACTTATAAAGAATATTGCACTGGCAGCCTTCGGGTTGATGTGTTCTTTCACCGTGTTGGCGACTGAGGAGTTCCCGATTCCGGCAGGTTTTGAAAGAGGCTTTGAAGAAGTCAATGGCTTGAAAATGCACTATGTCGCAGGCGGAAGCGGGCCTTTGCTACTAATGGTGCATGGCTTTGGCCAATCATGGTACGAGTGGCATCAGCTCATGCCGGAACTGGCAAAAAAACACCGAGTCATCGCCGTGGACCTGCCTGGCCTGGGGCTGTCCGAACCACTCAAGACCGCGTATACCGGACAAGAGGTGTCTCCCTACCTCTATGCTTTTGCGAAACGCTTTAGTCCAGATGCGCCGTTTAATCTAGTGGCCCATGATATTGGTATATGGGCAACCTATCCAATGTTGGCGCAACATCAGAAAGATATTGCCAAGGTGGCTTATCTTGAAGCGGTCATTCCGGACGAACTGATATACACCTTTCCCGCGTTTACCCCACAGGGCGAGTCAACCGCTTGGCACTTTAGCTTCTTTTCAGCGGATGGCGCTTTACCCGAAACGTTAATTGCGGGAAATGAAAAAGTCTTTTTCTCGCACTTCATCAAAAAACATGCACAAAAGCAGGAAGTATTTACGGATGAATTGCTTGGGCTTTACGCCAAGTCGTATTCGAAGCCCCATACACTGCATGCTGCTTTCGAATACTATCGAGCGCTTCCGCAATCGGTGCTGCAGAATAAAGCACTGTTGACTCAAGGCAAACTAACAATGCCGCTACTGGCCATAGCGGGCGATGGGAGAGGCAGTCTCGGTCAGACTCAAATTGATCAGATGAACAAGTATGCCACTAACGTGCAAGGTCATGTGCTACCTGGCTGTGGTCACTGGCTAATGGAAGAGTGCCCATCACAGGTGAAACCTCTACTGGTTGATTTTTTTGATGGTAAATAATTAAAGACCTATTAGGTGTCAGTGGCGAGAGCCATTTTTAATCAGGAAGCTCAGCGCTCATGCTGGGCTTTTTTTGTGGCTGATTGGCGCACTGGTCAATATACGATGCCCCAAAGTGTTTTAGCTCCGCTTTACCTCAAAAACGAACGATTGAGCGTTATGAGAAAACCGGCCCCATACCAAGTTTTCATGTATGCCAACCCGGTCGCTCTCTAAAAACCATTACCCAATGTAAAGTTATCGGCCCCGTGATAGCCTCTCGCGGCTTTCGACCTTCAAGGACTTCTATGCGTCGTGCTTTTTATGGATCGGACCGGATCCAAGTGTTTCTTCAACGCGGGTACATCACCAAGGAAGATCGTTAATGCTGACATTCAATATTGGTAGTTTTGTAATCTCTCTGAGTCACCTGTTGCTGATCGTTGCGTTACTGGTCGCTACCCTGGTTGGCCGTCGAGTCGCCAAAAAGGGTGGGGAGCGACTGGACTCGGTGCTTTTCTGGCTGTTGATGCTGGGACTTCTGGTCGCCCGGGCAAGCTTTGTACTGGTTTATCGGGAGCACTACGGGACTGATCTGTGGCGCATGATCGATGTGCGTGACGGCGGCTTTCTTGCCTTGCCAGGCGCCATCGCAGTGGTCGTTGGCGCGCTGGCCTGGGGCTGGAAAAGTGCCGCGCTGCGTCGACCGCTGGCGGCGTCAGTGGTCAGTGGCCTGCTCCTGTGGGGCCTTGGCACACTTTCGTTGAGCGTTTACGAGCAAGGCACGCGCTTGCCGAATATTCCTGTTCGTACGAGCACAGGAGAGACCGTCCAACTCACGCACTATCAGGGGCGTCCACTGGTGATCAACCTGTGGGCCACTTGGTGTCCTCCGTGCCGTCGTGAAATGCCCGTGCTACAAAAAGCTCAACTGGCGCACCCGGACGTAAACTTTCTCTTCGTCAACCAGGGTGAAGGCGCGGATATCGTCAATACGTTTCTCTCCAGTCAAAACCTGAACCTTGCGAATATTTTATATGACGGTGGCGGCAGACTTGGCCAAGTGGTCGGTTCGATGGCGCTGCCAACAACCCTGTTCTACAGCGCTGATGGCCGATTGGTCAGCAGCCATCTGGGGGAATTATCAGATGCCAGTCTGGCTCGGGCGCTCGAACAATTTGAAGCGCGTTGACTGAGCGTTGCTATCGTTTCTCTTCGTGCGACATCGTTAAATAACTCACTAATAAAAACCTGCCCCCCCTGAGGCTGAATACTCATTATGGAATGGATTGCGGACCCTACCGCTTGGCTTGGTTTGCTGACACTGATCGTGTTGGAACTGGTCCTCGGAATAGACAACCTGGTGTTTATCGCTATTCTTGCCGACAAACTGCCACCCGAGCAGCGCGACCGGGCACGGGTCATTGGGCTTTCGCTTGCACTGGTCATGCGCCTGGGCCTGCTTGCGGGTATTTCGTGGATGGTGACGCTGACCAAACCGCTGATAACAGTGCTTGATCATGCCTTCTCCGGACGTGACCTGATCTTGCTGTTCGGCGGTGTGTTCTTGCTGTTCAAGGCGACGATGGAGCTGCATGAGCGCCTCGAAGGGCATGTGACGCAGCGTAGCGGTAACCTTGGCTACGCGCTGTTCTGGCCAATCATCCTGCAGATCGTGGTGCTGGACGCCGTGTTCTCGCTGGATGCGGTGATCACCGCGGTAGGGATGGTGGATGAGCTCTCGATCATGATGATCGCCGTTATCTTCTCCATCGGCATCATGATTATCGCCAGTAAACCCTTGACCCACTTCGTCAATTCACACCCCACCGTGATCATGCTGTGCCTGGGGTTCCTGATGATGATTGGCTTTAGCCTGACCGCTGAAGGCCTGGGCTTCCATATTCCCAAGGGCTACCTCTACGCCGCCATTGGTTTTTCCATCCTCATCGAGCTGTTTAACCAGATTGCGCGTTTACGTCGCAAGAAGTCCTTGCAGGGCCCGCACTCGATGCGAGTCAGAACAGCGCATGCCGTATTGCGTTTGCTGGGAGGCAAAAAACTGGAGCTGGACGAGGTCGGTGAAGAGATTGTTGATATGGTCGCAAGCGATGGCCAGGAGCCTGTTTTTGGTCGACGCGAGCGCACTATGATCAGTGGCGTACTCAGGCTGGCAGAGCGCACCATTCGCACCATCATGACGCCGGGCGATGAGATTGATCGTCTCGACTTGAGCCGCCCTCAGGCAGAGCTTGAAAGCGCGCTGATAAACTCTGCGCATTCGCGGTTGCCGGTTACCCCCAGTGGGCGGATAAGCGAGGCGCAAGGTTTCGTCCAGAAAAAGGATGTGCTCAACACACTGCTTGCCGGCCAGAGTCCGCAGTTCGAAGCCTTCATCCGTCCGGCAGTCAGGTTGGCGAGCAACCTGACGATCCTTAATGCACTGGAGCACATGCGCAGGGAGTCCACCCACATTGCATTTGTGGTCAATGAGCGTGACGGGGTTATCGGGTTGTTGACCGTGACCGATATTCTCGAGTCCATTGCAGGTGATCTACCGGATGCCAGCGAGTTGGAAAACGCCGCTTTAGCGCTCAGGTAAACGTCGCCGGAGGGTACTCAATGGCGTGTTTCCAGCCCCATTGAGCGCCCTCACTCTGAGGTTAAGACTCGCTAAATCAGAGTGCTTCCCTTGAAGGGCGAGCAATTCATTGCAACCGTCCTCGATCGTTGATGCACGTGCGTCAAGCCAGGGCTCGTGAGGCTTCACCCCTGGTAAACATATGGAAAAGGCGATAGTGAACATTCTGATGCTGGATGGTCGTAACGCCACCTTGCTTACGCAAATGAGCGTATTCATAGGCCGCGCGAGCCGCACCTGTCCAAATGATCGCCATCAACGCATTCGCTTCCGTGATCACACCTTTCTCGATTTTGGCAAAATCTTCGGGCCCGGCAACCAGATGATCCAGCGGCATGCTGACATTGTCGAAGTGCGGTTCGCCCTGAGGCATCGCACGCAGGCCCATTTTTTCAAGCGGCGCGCCAACAGTGTTTGGACGCTGATAGCCCTGAAAGCCCCGTACTTTCTGGATTTCAGGCACAAAAAAAGACGCCCTTGGACGTCTTTAGATGTTGAAGTGGTGGGCCGGGGTAATCTGAACCCGATATTTAACTATCTGATATAAATAGTATTTTTTGGTTCGAAAATCTGATTGGAATACCGTTTGGAATACAAACGTTTGATGCTGTTGTTACAAGAAGGTGTCGTGTGGTGTGAGTGCATCGCCTATTAACGAGAAGCATGCTAGTAATCAAGGTGTATCCCTGCTTCAAACTCACCGGCTATGAGCCGCTCTATAACTTGCGGTCGCTTCAGTTTGTGCTTTGCAGCCAATTCATCTAGCTGGGCGATCACCGCTATCGGGATCATTACGTTGAGCTGTTTCTTGTCAGGATTGCGCACGTCGAGCTGCTTGCGATTCCATCTCTTTTTTATCTCATTGATGATGGCCTTTTGCTCGTTACGCCCGAGCCTTGCTCCATCGAAGAATATGAGCAGCTCTTTGTAATTGGTAATAGGAGTGTCTCGTCTGGACAAAAGACGATTGTCTTTCTCCAACCACTCCCAAGCGCATACACAGCGTTTGGCGCCTTCCTTCTTGTCTCCGAACCACTCGAATGCGCTGTCCTTTGCTTTGTGCCTAAGCCATTCCTTGCGAAGCGATTCGACTTCGTACGCCTTCTCCTCCAGGTCGGCATTCCAAATATCAATGATGGTAATCAGGTGCTCTCTACCTTTGAGGTGCACAACCCCTCTGGGCAGCCTCGCATCAGTGATTTTCGTGAGCCTGCTGAGTAGCCATTGATACTGCCTTTCGTCCTCCTCGATCCAAGTCAGTGACTCTTCTGGAATCAGGCTTCGGTCTTTCTCCCGAGCAATGCGATACAGGGCGTATTTTTTGCGCTTAAGGAAATCGGCGATCTCGTCTCGCATCGTCAAGCCGCGGCAGGTGCGTGGGTCAAACGGAGCGTTCTGAGTCATGTAGAGGTGTAGCCATAGCCAGATGTCGTGGCGAGCATTGCGCCCTGGATCGCTGAGTAGCTCGCTAAGCGCATCTGCCCCGATCAGGATGCCGGGATTTGACATAGTTAAATCCTATTATAAGTTTATTTATAATGCATTAAAGCTATTTTTAGGTTTAATTATAGCTTTGTTCTATTTGGATTCAATGAGAATCCTAAGAGAAAACTAGTGCTGATATATTTTAATTTTAAGGCTTTAATATGGCTATTTTATAAATATTCTATGTTTACTTTTTTAATTATTGTCACGTATTTTATAGGCTGTAGCCATGGATATATGAATTTATGAGTCTATATTTTGGCTTTCTTGATGTTCTGGTTTTGTCTGACTGATTTTTTTAGCTTTTCTGAGGCGCTGACCGGCTCAAGATATTCCTGCCACGACTCAATCTACGACCATGGATTGGGCGCCCGTCGTCATCAACGAGGGCTACCTGTTCTCGCAACAATTGGGCGATTGGTCATCAGGCGGGGTTAGCACTGCTACATCATCGAGGCGAGGAGCCACGAGGTCTAAGTGCGATTACAAGGGGTTGAGATGGGCGTGGTTGCGTAGTGAAAGGTGGTTCAGTTGTGGATCGGGGGGGGGCGACCGCTTGGTGTCACCAAGCGCTATCAGGAACGACTTCTTGATGGATGCCCGGGCAACAAAGGCCAGCCTCTCGCAGCGAGCGTTAGGTGCCTGGTCTATGGATCGACGGTAATCAGGTGATTTTTTACAAACCTGGGTAATCCTCTGAGCCATACAGAGGAGCCTGCTCATGCGAATCATCCGTCTGAAAGAAGTTATCGACTCAACTGGCCTAGCACGGTCGACCATCTACAAGTACATCGGCGAAGGCAGGTTTCCGTCGCCAGTCTCATTGGGTGGCAGGTCGATCGGATTTATCGAAAACGAGGTGCATGATTGGATTCTTGCAAAAATCGAAGAACGTAATCTCGCTGCTGAGGATTCAACCCGACGCGGCCGCTTGGGGTTAGTCAGCTAGAAACCACCATCTGTGCCATGACCGCCTGTGGCTGGTCATGGCGTTTATGCCGGTCGGACAGCCGGCGTATGGGAGATCTGTAAGTTTCCCTAATAAGCCGAGCAATACTGCTCCTCATTGCGCGGCTTATCAGGGCCTGAGGTCACCAAGTTTGTGACCGTCCCAGGGCGTGCGGAGATGGTTTTCTTCCGGAGTAATGCATTGGCAGAAATTGCCAGCCTGGCTGGAGAATTGAGGCTCCGTTTCCCGAGCTAGCCGGGAGAGTCATTCTCGGTAAAAGTAATATGCTTTAAGCAGTCCTTACCACCTGAAAGGTTTCAGGGTAACTCGCGAAGCTAGGCAGTAGCTTGTATGGGCATACTGCAGCTGGGTTCGCATGGCGCTGTTCCAGAGTGGAATATCACCTGATAGGCTATGTATAGGGGGGTGGTGAATCTAGGCCAATGTACCGATCATCAACCGTATCCAGGTAGGTTGAGCTACAGAGCTAACGGTTAAAAAATACTCAATGGGCACAGGTTATGAACCTAACCCAGGAGTAGTATCCATGCACCTTGATGCCCTCAAGACAAAACGCCCTCTGCTTCGTCATTCCGCTAACACCAATCTTCACCTGCACGACTTGCCTACCTATGATGGCCTGCCCGTAATGCTTGCCGCAGGGCCCTTCATCCGCGAATACCTTTTCCGTCTGAAGCAGACCATTGACCTAGCGCTAGATCAGCACTCAAGGGTGCTGGCATTCCGATTGGATCTACGCCTACCCATGGGTATCGATCTGCCTGACTACGCTTATACCAACGAAGTTATCAGCCGTTTCATCGACTCATTCAAAGCCAAGATTGAGCACAACCGCGCCAAGGCACGTGAGCGGAATCCGTACGCTCATAACAGCAAGGTGCGTTACGTCTGGGCTAGAGAAATCGGAGAGATGGGACGCCCGCATTACCATCTGCTGATCTTGCTCAACCAGGAGGCTTACTACACGGTGGGGTGGCTCAAATCTAAAGCCAGCAATATCAATAACCGCATGAAAGAAGCCTGGGCAAGCGCTCTGGGACTGTCAGTTGGTGACGTGAGAGGACTGGTGAATATTCCGCCAAACGCTGAATACCGAATAGAACGAGATGTGCGCCCTGGTTACGTGGATGAACTGTCTGCACTGTTCTACAGGGCTAGCTATCTCTGTAAGAGCTCTACGAAGTCCTACGGGGATAATCATCATGGGTTCGGAAATAGTCGGGGCTAATGCCTACCTGCTGCGCAATAGCGCCATGGC
>NZ_JBJGXU010000074.1:0-26837 GCF_045447305.1 Pseudomonas sp. D47
GCCGCCCACCGCTCCGATGGCGGCGGCGATTTTCCTGGCTTGGTGGAAAGAAGCGATTTTGGGTGAATGACAGCGAGGGCACTGCAATGACATTGGGTGAAGCTCCATGGTGGTGACGTCATAGCAGTGATGTAGGACTGAGTTATTTTGCAATGGAATCGCGTCGAGTGGCAGCACGCATGCCGGCTTCCTAGAACCAGAGGTTATTCAGGAACGGCTAACCCATTTCCGTTGAGGGTGACAAACTCGGCCCAGTCAGCCATCAATGCTCGACGCTTATCCAACAAGTCACTGCGCCAATAGGCTGCCTCCGCCCCATTGGCGACAACGTGAGCTAGTGACATCTCGCAGACCTCACGGGCGTAGTTGGTTCTTTCAGCGGCCCAGTCCCTGAATGTGCTGCGAAAACCGTGGGCAGTAATGATTCGGTCATCGCTATCACGCCAGCCCTTGCCACCATCTTCAAGTTCCTTATGGTCCATGCGCCTCAAGGTCATCAGCATGGCCATGTTGCTAATCGGTCGGCCTTTGCGTGCCCCAGGAAACAGATGCGAGCTGCCTTGGATTTGTGGGAGCCCTTTGAGCAGTGCAATGACGGCATCGGAGAGCGGCACGGTGTGAACTTTGCCTGCTTTCATTCGCGCTGCTGGAATTGACCATAGCTTGGCTTTCAAATCGATTTCACTCCAGTCGGCAGCCAGAACTTCGCTGGTCCGACAGGCTGTGAGAATGGTCATTTTGAGTGCGCAGGCTGACTGTCCCTCAATGCTGTTAAGCGCCTGGATGAAACGGGACAATTGTGAATAGGGCAGTGCAGGGTGGTTTTGGGTGCGTTTGGCCTTGGAGCTCGGCGGTAAGAGCTTGTCCAGGTGGCCGCGCCAGCGAGCTGGGTTTTCTCCGTCTCTCAATCCACGTGCTTTAGCGGCATCGAGGACCAGTTCGATCCTGTTGCGCACCCGGCTCGCCGTTTCGGCTTTGCTGGCCCAGATAGGTTTGAGGATTTCGAGAAGATGTTCGGTGGTGATTTGACTAGTCGTGAGGTCGCCGATGACCGGGGCGGCGTAAGTAGCCAGTGTGTTCGTCCACTGTTGAGCGTGTTTGACGTTTTTCCAACCAGCACGATGAGCCTCTATATAATCGACTGACACGTCTTGAAAAGTGATGGATTTGTTTTTGCGTTGCTGCTCCGCTGCCACCTGTGCCGCGCGTACCTCGTCGCGAGCCTGTAATGGGTCAATCCCATCCCGCAATAAACGGCGTTTATCGCTGCTATTTTGCCTGGCCTCCTTAAGGCCGATTGCAGGGTAGGTGCCTAAGCCCATCTCCCTACGCTTTCCGGAAAGCTGGAAACGCAGCACCCAATATTTTTTCCCGTTGGCTTTGATCAGAAGACGAAGACCATCTCCGTCTTCGTAGGTGCCAGGGGTAGTCAGATTTTCAATTTGCTTAGCGGTAAGCTTGCCCAAGGGAATATTCCTTTATCAGTTTGTTCCCCCATTTGTCCCCCCATCGAGGGGTGGAAGGTGACGAACGTTGGTGGATGTCCTGAGACGATGATAGGCTAAAATACCCATTATTATCATGGCTTTATAGGCTGTTTTGGTTTTTAATGGACTCTGGAGTGGCGGACTATCTCTCCGCCATTACATAGAAAAAGCCCCGTAGCTGAATAAGCTACGGGGCTTTTTTGCTTTGGTCTGCTTAGCCAGGCTGCGCCACCAAGCTATTACTCACATTCCTTCCCAACACCAGCACCGTCATAAACCCACATCCCACCAATGCCGTCGCCAAACTCAACAATACCGTGCTACCCATCTGATCGACAATCTGCCCGCCAAAGAACGAGCCCAACGCAATAATCACCTGGAACAACGCGACAAACAGCGGCATGCCACGTTCGACATCCTTGGGCGCTACCACAAACATCCAGATACTCGCGCAGGCCGGGAAGGCGCCGAAGGCGAAGCCCCAGAGGCCGATCAGCATTGCGGCGCCGGTCATGCCGGTGGCGAAGTAGGGGAACAGGGCGGTGCTGGTGCCGATCATCAGCGCGACCAGTAGCAAGGTGTAACGTACGCTGCGGTTGGCGGCGAAACCGGCAAAAATGTTACCCGCTACGCCTGCCACGCCGAAGAGCAGCAGCAGCGAGCCAATGGTGGGGCCGTCGAAGCCGGAGCTGTTTTTGAAGAAAGGCGCGACGTAGGTGTACGCGGCAAAGTGCGCCAGGCCGATCAGCAATACCGCGATCAAGCCGACCCGGGCGCTTGGGTTGATAAATAAAGCCGGCAAGTCACTGATGTGAATAGCCTTTTCCGGTTTGAGTCGCGGCAGCAGGAAGACCTGCGCCAGCAACACTGGCACGCCCACCAGCGCGGTGACGAGGAAGGTCATGCGCCAGCCCATCAGGCCGCTGAGCCAGGTGCCCACGGGCACGCCGAGGACGGTGGCCAGGGTCACGCCCATCATGATGATCGACGTGGCCTTCGCTACGCCCACGCCCTTGGGCGCCAGGCGGCCGCTGAGGGCGATGGCGGTCGCCCAGAAGCCGCCGATGCTGATGCCCAGCAATACGCGGCCGAACAGCAGCAGGCTGAAGTCGCTGGCGTAGGCCACCACCGAGTTGGCGATGATCATGGTCAGCGTCAGGCCGATCAGCAGGTAGCGACGGTCCATGGCGCCAATGCTCACAGACAGCAACGGGGCGGCGAGGGCGGCCATGATGCCGGGCACGGTCACCATCAGGCCGGCGTGGCCGGCGCTGATACCGAGGTCGCTGGCGACATCGTTGAGTACGCCCACCGGCAGAAACTCACTGGTGACCAAGGCGAAGGCGCCCACGGCGACCGAGAGAATCGCCAGCCACTGCTGTTTGACGCTCTGTTGATTATGTTCGGGAGGGCCGCTAGGGACCGTGCTGGCGCTTGGCATGATGTTGGGTTCCAGAGGTGAGGTCGCCTGAAGCCAGGCGAGGGAAAGGGAAATTGGAGGCGATTATAAGAACCTGTTCTGGCAATGACACAGGCGACCGTTTCGATAATAACCATCAGTGCAATCGATTCGACGCCCTACATGACGGTTGCGTCTTTCGTACATATTTCCCCTACGTTGCTTACAGCTAGTGCGTTGCGCGTTTTTCGCTAACTCACTATCTTGGTTTCAGCGATTTCCAAGTAGGAAATCCCACACTGCAAAGGACATGCATCATGAGTAAAAACACCAAACAAACCTCCAGCACGATGGCGACGTTGGCAGCCGAAACCCTTAATAATCCAAATGCCTCTGCCATTGCCAAAAGCCTTGCCGCTTCAGCATTGGCGCAGAGCAGCACTGATAAGCAGACCAGTGCAGAGATGGAGGAGAAAGCGGGGAAGGCGCTTCAAAGCGATAAGTACAGCCAGGAAACGAAATCCCTTGCGGCTTCGGTCCTCTCCCAAGCCAATAAAGAGCGGGGAAACTGAGCTAAAGCTCCACCCTGAGAAAAGCCCTGTAGTCGAATGAGCTACGGGGCTTTTTCGTGTCGGCGGTTTGTTCAAACACCTGGGCGCTGAACTAAACCACAAACTTCGCAATCATCGTATTCAGGTCTACCGCCAGGCGCGAAAGCTCCTGGCTGGCTGCGGTGGTCTGGTTCGCTCCGGCGGCCGTCTGGGCCGACAAATCGCGGATATTGGTCAGGTTGCGATCAACCTCCCGGGCCACTTGCGCCTGTTCCTCGGAAGCACTGGCGATGATCAGGTTGCCCTCGGTGATGCGGGAGATTGCGTGCGTGATCCGCGCCAGCGACTCGCCCGCGCTGTGGGCCACGGTCAGCGTCGAGCGGGCGCGTTCATTGCTGCTGTGCATCGACGATACCGCTTGGGTCGAACCTTTTTGCACACCGCTGACCATCTGCTCGATTTCCTGGGTCGATTGCTGGGTTCGATGCGCCAGGGCCCGCACTTCGTCGGCCACTACGGCGAAACCACGCCCGGCTTCACCGGCGCGGGCGGCTTCGATGGCCGCGTTCAGGGCCAGCAGGTTGGTTTGTTCGGCAATGGCGCGGATCACGTCCAATACCTTGCTGATGTCTTGGACGCTGTCGGCCAGGCTCTGGATTTCCTCGGTCGCGGACGTGACTTCTTCGGCCAGCAGTGAAATCGACTCCACGGTGTCCATGACGTGAGTGCGGCCGTTGCCTGCCATGGCGTCACCGTCACGGGAGGCGTCGGCGTTGCTGATCGCGTTGCGCGCCACTTCGTCCACCGCTGCGGTCATCTGGTTGACCGCCGTGGCGGCCTGTTCGATTTCACCGTTCTGCTCGTGCAAGGCCCGTGTTGACTCCTCGGTGACCGCCGAAAGCTCTTCCGCCGCTGATGCCAGTTGATTGGACGAGTCGGTAATCTGATGGATTGTTTCGCGAAGGTCCGATTGCATGGTTTCCAGTGCGCGCAACAGCTGCGCAGGCTCGTCGTTGCCTTCCACCACCATCGACACGGTCAGGTCGCCCTTGGCCACTTGCTCGGCGATACGTACCGCTTGGTGCAACGGCAGCACGATACTGCGGGTAAACAGGGTGGCGAGCAGTGCGGTGAGGAATGTCGCCAGCACCATGGCGATGAATACCCATTTCACTGCGCTGTTGTACGTGGCATCGGAACTCGTGGCCGCGTCGTCGGCTTCCTGGATATTGATCGCGAGCAGGTTTGCCAGCTCGGAACCGAGCCTGTCGCCCAGGGCGATCAGTTCGCCATTGAGCAACGCGATAGCTTGCGGGCGTTCGCCGTTTGCGGCCAGGGCCAATACTTGCTGCTGAACTTGCAGGTAGTGTTCCTGAGCCGACTTGAAGCGTTCGAACGTGACTCGCTCGGCGTCCACTGTGAGGTTCCTTGAGTACTGCGCGTTGTCGGCCTGAATTTTCTCGCGCAGCTGCGAAAAAGCTCGCTGGCTGGCCTTTACCTGCTCGGCGCTGTCTACCAGCATCACTCGGTAGGTCGCGACACGGATTTCGGACATGGCGGTTTGCAGGTCGCCCAGGGCCAGGATACTGGGCAGCCAGTTTTTATCGACTTCATCTGACTGCCTGGCCATGTCGCGCATCTGGCTCAGAGAGAACAGGCCCAGCAATACCACGAGCAGTCCGACCAGGCCGAAGCCAAAGGCCGAACGCACTGCTATTTTCATCTTTCTTAAACTCATGAACTCCCCCAGTGACAGGAAAAAAGGAGGGGTTGCAGCATGGTTTGTCCACGCGAAAGCGCAGCAGGCACCGGCTGCACCCCTCTGTTGGTTTGAATGTTTTCTAAGGCGGCAGTTAGCGGTGGTGGCCAGTGTTGAGCGTCATCACGAGCGCTGCACGGTGGCGTTTCTGCCGATCAACCATGGCAGTAGGTTGTGTGCTGGCATGGGGTGAGCAAGCAGGTAGCCCTGGCCCGTTTCGCAACCCAGGCTTATCAAGATGTCGCGTTGTTCAATGGTTTCAATGCCTTCGATCACCACACCGATGTTCAACTCTTGAGCCATTGACAAGACGCTCGAAATCGCCGCGCGGCTGCGCGGTTCCGACGACAGGTCGCGGATAAACTCGGCATCTATTTTTATTTCGTTGAACGGCAGGCTGCACAGGCGCTGCAATGACGAGTAGCCACCACCGAAATCGTCGATGGATAACCCGCAGCCCATCATGCGTAGACGCACCATGTTTTCCAGGCTGATGGAGCCCGGATCGAGTGTGCCGGTCTCGGTCATTTCAAATGACAGGCTGGAACCGGGCGCGTTGAAGCGCTTGAGTAACAGCGCCACGTGCGCACTCATCTGCGGGTTGGCAAATTGGCTCGCGTTGACATTCACTGCGAACGTGAGTGACACCTTAGAGGCGAAGGCTTCCTTGCGCAGCGTCAGGCATTGATCGATCTGACGATACAACAAGCTGTCCATCAGGCCATACCGTTCCAGTACCGGAATAAATGACGCGGGCGTCAAGATGCCATGCTCAGGGTGGTTCCAGCGGGCGAGGGCCTCAACAGAGGTGACTTGCAGTGTTCTGATATCGAATTTCGGCTGGTAAAAGACCTCCAGCTCGTTGTTCTCCAAGGCTTTGAGCACCTGGTGTTCGTTGGTCTCACCGGGGAGGTGCAGCGGGCAGCCGTCGTGCGGGTTATCGTCGAGGTACGTGCTTGCCAGTCTTTTCACGTCTTGTTCTTGCAACGGTTTGCACAACTGGCCGAGTACACGCAGACCGAGCAATGTCGCCATGTGGCTGATGGCTTGGCGTAAGTCCAGGGCAATACTGCTGATGATAACCACTGACTTCAGCGCGTGACGTTGGCTTGCACGCCGTAGGAAGGTGATACCGTCCATGCCCTCCATGCAGATATCGCAAAACGCAATATCTACCGGACCGTTGAGCTCCAGCAACTGCAGCGCCTCGCAGCCCTCTGAGGCCTCAAGAATGCGCGTACAGCCGAGATGGGCGAGAAGTATTGCGATATAACGGCGCTGCACTGGCTGATCATCCAGCACCAGGACGCGAAGGGTGGACATTGGCATCTGAACGGCTCACCGAAATTCTCAGATGCTAGCTTGCCAAAGAGTGGTGGCCATTTAATCGCGAAACCCCTTACGTCTTTGCAAGAAATTTCTTAAGCTGACTGGCACTCACTCCTGGATTGGAGGCTCTTGCAGCAGCTCCAAAAGCTGCTGCATACAATTGGTCACAGCCGCGGTCGAGGCACTCAATTCGCCTCGCCCGACCCCCTTCGCGCAGTTGGCCTCAAGGTTTTCGCAGGTGAGTGTCAACTGCTCGTAGCGGATAAGCCTGGCCCCACCTTTCACCCGATGGGCCAAGTGCGCTAAACGTTGGCGGTCGTCGCGCGCCAGCAGTTCGTTGAACTCGCGCAGGTCGGCGCGGGTGCTCGCGAGCAATTTTTCACGCAGCGTTTGCAGCGCCGATAACTTGCCCAGGATTAACGTTTTCAACTGGTCGTCGAGTGATTCGGCGGTGAGCGCTGTACTCGTCTCGTTGTCGAAATATTCCGTTTGTAGCTGCTGCAGTCGTGCGCTCAGTTGCTCCAGGCTGATGGGTTTGAACAGGCAGTCGTCCATGCCGGCCTCCAGGCAGCGCTGTTTTTCTTCGGCCACGGCATTGGCGGTGAAGCCCAGCAGTAAGCAACTGGGCTCACCTCGCGACTGCTCCGCCTGGCGAATTGCCTGAGCCAATTGGTAGCCGTTCATGCCTGGCATGTCGCAGTCTGTTACCACCACATCGAAAGGTTGCTCGTTCCACAAGGCCAAGGCTTGGGCACCGCCACTGGCTTCTTGAACGTCGTGGCCCAGGTAGGCAAGCTGTTGTGAAAGCACCAGGCGATTGGCGGCGTAGTCATCCACGATCAACACGCTTAACGGTAGGCCTGGCGTTATTTCCAGCGGTGTGTGGGCCTGCGGGGACGGTGCGTCTGCCGCGGGCAGAACGAGTCTCACGGTGGCCTGAGTACCTTTGGCGGGTGTGCTGGTCAACGCCAGGCTGCCCCCCATCATTTCAATCAGCGAGCGGCTGATGACCAAGCCCAGGCCCGAGCCTTGTTGCTGCTTGCCGGCCTGGCTGAATGGCGAAAACAGCTGCTGCTGATCGGCTTCGCAGATGCCCACGCCGGTGTCCACGATGCTCACCGATAACTGCATAGGCTGGGTGGCGTCAGCCGATTGCGCGTGTGCGCTGATGCGCACTTCACCTGCTGCGGTGAACTTGATCGCATTGCTCAGCAGGTTGGCGATAATTTGCTTGAAACGCATGGCATCAATCAGCACGTTGCGGTCGAGGGCCGGATCAATCTTCAACGTCAATGCGATGGCCTTCTCGCGCGCCAGGCCATCAAACACCCGCGTCACCGAGTTCAATAGCTGGTGCGGGTTTGCACGTTCCAGCGTCAGGTTTTGGCGGCCGGATTCGATACGGGCAATGTCGAGAACGTCACCAATCAGCGCCAGTAACTCCTTGGCAGCGCCCGACGCAACGTCGATGGCGGCGCGGTCGAAAATGCCTTGGTCAGATTTGCGCGCGGCCATTTCCAGCATGCCGAGTACCGCATTCATCGGGGTGCGAATCTCGTGGCTCATGGTCGCCAGAAACGTGGTTTTGGCCCGGTTGGCGTTGTCGGCTTCCTGCTTTGCCGCGTGCAGTTGTTCCATCAGGCGCTGGCGGTCACTGATGTCTACCCAGCCACCGATCAGGCCGTCGACACTGCCTTCGCTGCCGCGAAAGGGCAGGATCCAGTGATAGATGGTCAGTACTTCGCCGCTAGGCAAGACGAGCAGGCGATCACGCAGCAAGGGTTCGTCGGCGGCCATGACCGCGAGATAGTCGTGGTGATACGCCTGTGCTTGCTCTTCGTTGAAGAACGGGCTTTGCATCACGGTGGTGCCGAGCAACTGTCGCTCGTCCTCTACCCCGAAGACCTGCCGATAAGCCTTGTTGTACAACAGCAACCGGCCCTGACGATCCCGCACATAGGTGGGGTGGGGCGTGCCGTTGATCAGCACTCGATCGAATTCAAGCCTGGCACTCAATGCGCGTTCGGCGAGTTTACGGCGCAGTACTTGGCGGCGCAGCAACACAATCCACACACACGCACTCAGCAGCAGCACCGCCGCCAGCGCAAAGCCCTGCAGGATCGCCGCCTTGTGTTTACTCCAGTAGCTGTCGTCGAGCACCACTGGGCTACGCCAGCGATTGGTCAGTTCGTCCATTTCCTCAGGCGAGATGCTGAGCAGCGACTTGTTGAGGATCGAGAGCAGTACAGGCGAGGTGTGGTCAACCGCAAATGCCAGCTGCGCAGCACGGGCGCCGACGGTTGCGTTGATCTTCAATTGGTCGGGGTAGTTGCGGGCAATCAGATAACGTGCGCTGACCAAGGTGCTGACACAGGCATCCACGCGGCCGTTGGCGAGCAACGAAAAAGCGTCGGCGAGGCTCTGTGCGTCGACGATTTGCACCTGTGGAAACTAGCGTTCAATCATCTCCCGGCTGGCGTTGCCTCGGATGATCGCCAGGCGTTTACCCGCCAAGTCCTGCAGGTTGTTCGAGCTGTCGGGGTGGTTGCGCGTCACCAGTACAAACGGTGTGGACAGGTACGGTCGGCTGAAACTGACGCGCCGTTCCCGATCAATACTAGGGGTCAACGCCGCCAGCAAATCAGCATCGCCCTGGTTGACGCTGGTGATCATCGCATCCACCGAGCCGCCTTTTTGCGGATCGAATTTCAATCCCGTCCTGAGGCTGATCTTGGCCATGACGTCGGCACTCAGGCCCCTGAAACGTTCGTGCTCATCAAAAAAAGTAAACGGCAGGAAGTTTTCATTCACGATTACTTTCAGTCGCGGATGTTGCGCCAACCAGCGTTGCTCATCGACGCTGAACTGCACCCGATGGGTGCCGGAAATACTCACCCCACCGGCGTTCCAACGGCGCGCGATGGCCATCTGTTCACTGGCGGGGATTGCTTGCAAAGCCGCATTGACTACGTGCAAGAGCTCGGCGTTCTGGCGAGTTGCGGCGAACGAGAAGTTATTGACTTCCATGCGCGAGAAATCCACCAGTTGCACATTGTTCAGGTAGCTCTTGTTGATCAGATAGCTTGCGCTGATTGAGTCCCCCAGATAGAGATCGGCCTGGGAAAAGGCCACTGCACCGACCGCGTTGAGGATAGAGGGATACAGTTTGAATGTGGCGTCCGGGTAGAACGCTTGCACCGTGTTCAGCGGCAAGTAGTGCTCGACCATGGCAACTGTTTTGCCCGCCAGGGTTGGGTCTACGAGGGGCGAATCATTGGTGTGCGCCACCAGTGTCGGCTGGTCCAAGGTGTAGGGTTCGGACAGGAGAAGGTCCGGGTCTGCGCGTTCAAAATCATTGGCAGACGCCAGCAGGTCGATCTCACCGCGTTTGAGCGCCTGGATAACCTCGTCTCGATTAGGGTAGCGTTGTACCTGGATTTGCACCGCGAGCAGTTGACCGATAAGCGCCAAGTAATCCGCGCTGATGCCCTCGAATTCATTGCTGTGATTGGTGATGTCAAACGGCGGATAGTCGGGCTCGGACGTGCCGATACGTAGCCGTCTTTTACTGCTTAGCAGCTTCAAATCGGCGGCGCTCAAGTGCAGTTGGCCGTCCTGCAGGCTGGACCTGCCCAACACGGTTAACGTGACTGGCAAATCAGCTGCCCAGGCCATTTGAGCGGCTGCCCATGACAACAGCAAGGCTGCGAGCAGCTTCAAATCTAAGGTCCTTAATGCGTAGGAGAGAGGTCGCAACCCAGTTGCTTTATCAGCATAACGTCAATGCCCGGCAGCGGCGTATCTCGTCCGGAATTGGGTAATGGCACTAAAGCACTATGGTACATTGTCGGCGTTATTGCCGACAAAGCACCACTAAACCCCGAGGAAAGCTGCAGATGTATAAAGTCCTGGTGGTCGACGACCACCCTTTTATCAGGACCGCGCTGCGCACGCTCGTGAGTGAGGAAGGCTATGAGGTGGTGGGCGAGACCGACAATGGCGTCGACGCCATCAGCCAGGTTCGTCAGTTGGCTCCGGACCTCGTGTTGCTGGACATCACCATGCCGCGCCTGGACGGTATTGCGGTCATCGAGAGAATCCGCGCCCTTGAGTTGAACACTCGGATTATCG
This sequence comes from Pseudomonas sp. D47, assembly GCF_045447305.1. Classification (NCBI taxonomy): domain Bacteria; kingdom Pseudomonadati; phylum Pseudomonadota; class Gammaproteobacteria; order Pseudomonadales; family Pseudomonadaceae; genus Pseudomonas; species Pseudomonas sp. D47. The sequence continues at coordinate 10,657 of NZ_JBJGXU010000074.1, forward strand.
TCCTCACCTCCCTCTGCTCAGAGCACTACGCCACGCGCTGCATCAGCGCGGGCGCCTCGGGTTTCATCAGTAAGACCGATGAACTGAGTGTGCTTGCCCAGGCCATGAAGACCGTAATGAAGGGCTACGTTTATTACCCGGAAACGGTAATGGCGTTTTCAAGAAAACGCGAATCGGCACTGAATGAGGCACAGCTTATTGCCTCCCTGTCCAATCGTGAGCTTTCGGTATTCCAGCAGCTTTCCCGAGGCATGAGCAATAAGGATATTGCCCAGAATATTTTGCTCAGCAGTAAGACGGTGAGTTGCTATAAGGCACGTTTGCTGGCGAAGCTCAATGTGAAGTCGGTGGTGGACTTGGCGGATATTGCCAGGCGCAATAGTTTGATCTAGGGCGCGATGGGCTGCCATTCATATGCCCCCGCAAGACTGTTGTGCCTTTTCGCGCACGTACATTGCCAAAGGCCTTGCCACTCCTCATTCGAATAAATGTTCGGGCCTCACCGAATAACTTCCCCCGCTGCGCAAGGGCCTGCAAGCGGTGCATATCTCGCTCGGCATTGCGATGGCACTGTTGATCGTCCTACCGATGGTATGGCGTGTGTTCGGCGGCAATCGCCCAAAGACCGACAGTCACCCGACGCTTAACCTGCTGGCAGAAATAGCGCCTGGTTGCCTGTACCTGTTGCTGCTGGCGCAGATTGTTTTGGGCTTCCTGTTACGCTGGGCTCAAGGTGAACCCTTCCACTTTTTCGGACTGTTTCCTGTACCCGCGCCCTTTGTGATTGATCACGCGTGGCGGGGCACCCTGGGTGGTCTGCATAACAATGTGGCCTGGGCGATCATCCTGCTGGCGGTCTTGATGGTAAACCCGATGTTCGCGGCGGCATGCCCGAAGGGCACGCATCCGGTTGGGGGTACTGGGTCCCATCACAATAGTCGGTCTTTCGCGGGGCTGCGTCAGTGCTTCACGTCGTCGCTGGCAACTGCCAGCGACTTGCCCACCAGTTTAAGGACTCGGTCACGGCCGCCTTCTGCCAGTAAATAAGTACCGTCTCCTGTTCGCACAATCGACTGCGGCGCCTTCAAGAACGACAAGATCGTCTGTTGCCGCCCCTGTTTATCAATCAGCAGCAACCGTGCCCGATGCGTCGAGTCTTCATTGACCCACAAACCGCGTTCATCACACATCAAGAACGTCGGTTTGTTCAAGCCCGCCAGCACCACCGGATCGCTGCCGTCATCGGTCAGCTCACGCACCACGCCTTTTTTCTTTTCGGTGTAGAGCATTCGGCCATCGGTACAACGGGTGATGGACTCGCCTTCGTTCAGTTGATCGCGCAGCACGGTCAGCGACTGGTCGCTCCAGCGATAGCGCAATAGCCGCCCGTTGTCCTTGCGGTCTTCGATGGCGTAGAGGTCGTCGCCTTCGACCCATAGGCCTTGCACGTTTTCGCCGCGAAACAGTTCAGTGACCACACCATCCTTGAGAAAGCTCACCGGTGCATCGCCGGTTTCCTGGCTGAACACCCAGCCGCCGTGGGTCGCAAGCATGCCATCAGGTTTGGACAGGTTGCCCACCACGACTTCGCGTTGCCCATCCGGATAAATTCGCACGATGCTGCCTTTTGCATCGTTGAGTTCCTGGCTGATCATCAGCGAGCCGTCGGGTAAAGGCATCAGTGAGGCGGCTTTCGGTACATCGCTGTAAACGGTGTGAACGCTCCAGCCGTTTGCCGCGCTGACGGGGTAAAAGCTTTGCCAGGCGAAGAAGCCGAGGGTCGCGATACCCATCAACCCGAACAGATACAACCCGAACCGCAACGCTCGCTGCAGAGAGCCAGCGCCATTCATTATTGTCTTCTTGGTCATTGATCACTCTGTCGGCCAGTGTTGGCGATGTGTTCAACCGTCTCCCGGTGGGATGGGCTGTCCGTCATTCTGTAAAAGTGCTGCGTAGTTTCGCTCACCGTAATACAGCCCCAAAATCGACACCGTTTTAGTATCGGCGGCCACCATAAACGCGATCGTGGTGGTATGCCGATATTGAGTGATGCGCAACGTGGGTAGCAGGTCGTCACGGCGGATGCCGCGCAGTGGGAACACGCAAAGGCTTTCGCAGTAACTGATGATGTTGTCGATAAAGCGTGCCGCTACACGTGGGGATCCGGTATCGCTGATGTAGTGTTCAAGGGCGTCCAATTGCGCCAATGCTTCGGGCGAAAAGGCAACCGAATGACTCACGGTTTTTCAGTACCTTTTCGTTGGTGTTTGGCCGCCATGTGCTCGCGAACCTGCCCGGCGGACAGTGCTCGGCCAGGGTCAGCCTGGAGGGCGGCGGCCGCCGGAATAACCTCGTCGCGCAGCCAGTGGTCCATCGCACGATCACGCGCCAGCAGGGCACGCAGGCCGTCACGGAGGACTTTACTTTCACTGGCGTATTCACCAGAGGCGACTTTGGCTTTGACCAGAGCGGCCATCTCGATGGGCAAGGTAATGCTCATTTGCTGGGTTGAGCGCATGCCGAAGTCCGCCGATGAAGAGTAGGATTCAATCCTGCTTGACCATTGGCGCGTTGCAAGAAGCAACTGATCAATGCCGAGCGCCGGGGCCTCGTCATCCGCCCAAAAAGGCTGTGGGTTCTGGCAGGATTCCATGAGTATTTCTCGCTCCAATTGAGTAGGTCAGGCCGCAAGTATTGACGCTTTTTAGCGGCTGTGTGGCTCAACCACATAAATAACTCACTGATATGTATGACTTCATATTTGTAGCAGGGTTATTAGCGTCGCACCGACGCAGGCACGCATGGCGCCTCATCACCGCCCATACGATAATGCCCGCCAAATCGACCACACTGGCCCATTCCGTGATCATCAACTTCGACCTCAACGACCTCCAAGCCTTCCGCGCCGTGGTAGACAAGGGCAGTTTTCGCGGCGCCGCCGAGGCCATCCGTATCTCGCAGCCGGCGCTGAGCCGGCGTATCGAAAAGCTCGAGTCCGCACTCGACGTAAAGCTGTTCGAACGCACCACGCGGCGCGTCAGCCTGACCATGGTCGGGCGAGCGTTCCTGCCGCAGGTCGAGCGCATACTCGACGACCTCGACATCGCCTTGATGGGCATCAGTAACGTCGCGTCCACGCGCATGGGCAACGTCACCATCGCCTGCGTGCCCTCCACTGCTTACTACTTCATGCCCCACGTGATCTCCGAGTTCCACAAGCTGTACCCGAAGATTCGCCTGCGGGTGCTGGACGCCAGCGCGGGTGAGGTGTGCAACGCGGTGGAAAGTGGCGAGGCGGATTTCGGCGTGAGTTTCAGCGGCAGCCTGGCAGATGAGGTGGAGTTCGAGCTGCTGTTGCAGGAGCGCTATGTGCTGGCCTGTCGTCGTGATCATCCGTTGGCTGCGCGTGACAGCGTGAGCTGGGCCGAGGCCTATGAACACGACTACATCACCGTGGACAAAACCTCGGGCAACCGCTTTCTGCTGGACCAGGCCTTGCGTGGCGTACGGGTGAAAAAGCCCAGTATCTGCGAGACCCACCATGTGACCACGATGATCGGGCTGGTGGAGGCTGGGCTGGGTGTGGCGATGGTGCCGTCGATTGCGATGCCGGCGGGCGCGCACCCGATTCTGGTGAGTGTGCCGCTGGTAGAACCGCAGGTGATGCGCAATGTGGGCTTGATCAAGCGCCGCGGGCGGACATTGCCGCCGGCGGCGCTGGAGTTGGAGCGGTTGGTACGGGAAATGCCGTTTCGGTCAGCGTGACACCGAGTCCAAACCGGTGGATTGCACCACCGGTTGCGCCTCGGGCGAAGCCAAGTATTGCAGCAATGCCTTGGCTTGGTCCGGGTGTTCGGCGTTAACCGGAATGCCCGCCGCAAAGCGCGTCACCGATTGCACGTCTTCCGGGATCTTGCCGACGTAAGTCACACCGGGCACCGGCAACAATTCCGCCACCTGTTGCAAGCCCACCTCGTAATCCCCCTTGGCAACCTGTTCGGCCACCGGGATGCGTTCGATCATCGTACCCTTGGCCGGCATGCCGAGCTTCTTGAACAGCTCCTTCTCGACATACACGCCACTGGCGCTGTCCGAATACGCCACGGACTTGGCCTGGGTCAACACCGCCTTCAACTCGGCATCGGTGCCGATCGAAGGTTTAGCGGCGCCTTGCTTGACCACCAGGCCGATGCGCGAATCCGCCAGTTCCACGCGGGACGCTGGGTCGACCTTGCCCTGTTTGATCAAGTCGTCCAGGGCGTAGCCAACCATGATCACCACGTCGGCGTGTTCGCCACGGGCCAGGCGGTTGGGAATCGCTTCCGGCGCCTTGCCCATCGACGGGCCGAGGATGGTGTCGAGGGTATCGCCGCTGTGCTGGGCGTATTGCGGGCCCAGCAGTTTATAGGCGGCAGTGAAGCCACCCGAGGTCATCACCTTGAGCTCTTCGGCCTGAGCCGTCAGCGCCAGGGCGCCGAGGGCCAGCGCCGTCAGGGTTTTGAACAATACCTTCATTACGCAGCCCCCTGCATCACCTGCCCACGGGTATTGGCGCGGCGATACAACGCGAGGGTCGAGCACAGCGCACACAGCGCGGCAAACATCATCCAGTAGGCCGGCGAAGCCTTGTCTTCGGTGATGTGAATGAACCAGGTGGAGATCGCCGGAGTGAACCCGCCGAAGATCGCCGTCGCCAGGCTATAGGCCAGAGAGAAACCGGCCACGCGCACCTCCACCGGCATGATCTCGGTCAGCGCCGGGATCATCGCGCCGTTGTACATGCCGTACAGGAACGAGAACCACAACAGGGTTTCGAGCATATGGCTGAAGCTCGGCGCATTCACCACGAACGACAGCGCCGGGTAGGCGGTGATCACGGTCAGGGCGGTCATCGCCACCAGCACCGGCTTGCGGCCAAAACGGTCGCTGAGGGTGCCGCCAATCGGCAGCCAGACAAAGTTCGACACGGCCACCAGCAACGTCACCAGCAGGGCGTCGGAGGTGCTCAGTTGCAATACGGTCTTGCCGAAAGTCGGCGCGTACACAGTGATCAGGTAGAACGCGGTGGTGGTCATGGCCACCATCAACATGCCGCCGATCACCATGGTCCAGTTCTTCACCAGGGTCGCCAGCACTTCGCGCATGGTCGGGCGATGCTTGCGGTTGGCGAACTCTTCGGTTTCCTGCAGGTTACGCCGCAGCACAAAGATGAACGGGATGATCACGCAACCGATGGCAAACGGAATACGCCAGCCCCAATCGGCAACCACGGCCGGTTCCATCCACACGTTCAGGCCGTAGCCCAAGGCGGCGGCAACCACGATGGAGATCTGTTGGCTGCCCGACTGCCAGCTGGTGTAGAAGCCTTTGCGGCCTGGAGTGGCCATTTCGGACAGGTAAACCGACACACCGCCCAGTTCCGCACCGGCAGAAAAGCCTTGCAGCAAGCGGCCCAGCAGCACCAGCAGCGGCGCCCACAGGCCAATGGTTTGATAACCCGGCACCAGCACAATCAGCAGCGTGCCGCTGGCCATGATCGACAGGGTCACGATCAACCCTTTGCGGCGACCCACGTCATCGATATAGGCACCCAAAATGATCGCGCCCAGTGGTCGCATCAAGAAGCCTGCGCCAAACACGGCGAAGGTCATCATTAATGACGCAAACTCATTAGCGGCGGGGAAGAACGCAGCGGCGATGTAGGTGGCGTAGAAACCGAACAGAAAGAAGTCGAACTGTTCGAGGAAGTTGCCCGAAGTAACGCGGAACACCGCACCAATTTTCGAGCGGGCAGAGTCGGGCCGGGAAGGGCTAGTCATGGTTTTGTGTCTCCAGCGTTCTTTTTGAAGTGCTTGTTTCGCTTAAGACCGCGGATAGTGGCTGACACATTTAGAAATGATAAGTGAGTAATTTGGATGTATTGATGCGCTCAGGCTATCAATCGCCCACTCCGTCAAAAATGCCGAGGCTGTTCTATGCTGAGGGTGTGACCAATTCTTACGGATGGGAGGTGGCAATGGCTAACGAACACAAGCGCCAAGATGAGCGGGAGCGCGAGCAACCCCGGCAGCGTGAAGAGGAAAAACCGCAGACCTGGAAGCATCCCGACGACGGCACGGAGCTTTCCGAGCGCGACCAGGAGCGTCCGCTCAAGCCCTGACAATCAAGTGGAACACGGTCTAATTGTGGGAGCGGGCTTGCTCGCGAAAGCGGTGTGTCAGTAACAGATATTCCCTCTGATACGCCGCTTTCGCGAGCAAGCCCGCTCCCACACAAACCCGCACATCCCACATTGAATCTATGTTCAGCCCACGATCGGCGTACACAACTCCACCAGCGTGCCATCCGGGCAGCGCACATAAGACACCACTTGCCCCCAAGGCTTGGTGCTCGGCGCCGCCAGCTCTTTCGCGCCCAGTACAAGCGCCTTGGCATGGGCGACGAACACATCCTCAGTGACGAACCCCACCTCCATACCCAGTGGTTGCCTGGATGCGTGCGCTTCTACGTGGCCGCCGTCGAAATTCAACTCGCCCAGTTCATGCGCAGCAAATGAAAGGGTGGTGTCGCCGGTTTCCAGCTCACCATAAGTGCCCGATTCATGCAGGAAACGGCGATTGAAACCGAAGGCCTTTTCGAAGAATGCCAGTGAGGCAGCTACGTCCGGCACATAGATGATGGTGTAGGCGAATTTCATGATTAAGCGGTCCTTGCTGAAAAAGTAAGCGGATTAAAACGGGTTATGAAAGCAGCACTGAAATAGGAAAGCCCCACGCCAAAACCAGATAGGCCACTGCCGCCGCCAGGCACAAGCCGATAAATACCCGCATCAGAGTCCTGACAGTGGGGTTGGCGATGAACTGGATAACCCAGAGACAGACCCCGGCCACCACGATGGCCAAGGCGAGAATGACCAGCACGATAGTGTTCCTGTAGCCCAGCAAAGCTGATTTATAGTCTCAAAGGCCCGCGTTGAACAGTGTGCACATAGACGCAGGGCCCCGGGTGTTTCTACACTGCCACTTGTTTAGGGCAGTGGGGCGAGCGCCGATGAATCGCAATGAATTACGCAAGGCCGATATCAACCTCATGGTCGTTTTTGAGACGTTGATGCTCGAACGCAATGTGACCCGGGTGGCGGAGAAGCTGTTTCTCGGCCAGCCGACCATCAGTTCGGCGCTCAATCGCCTGCGCACGCTGTTCAATGACCCGCTGTTCATTCGCGTCGGCCATCGTATGGAGCCGACGGCGCGGGCCGAGGAGATCATCAAGCACCTGTCGCCCGCCCTTGACTCATTGTCGTCGGCCCTGAGCCTGACCCACGATTTCGACCCGTCCATCAGCACCATGACCTTTCGCATCGGTTTGTCCGATGACGTCGAGTTTGGCCTGCTGCCGCCCTTGCTGCGCGCGTTGCGCCAGGAAGCGCCGCTGGTGGTGTTCGTGGTGCAGCATGTGGACTACTGGCGCATCCCCGACCTGCTGGCGTCCGGCGATATCACCGTCGGCATCACCCAGACCCGCGGCCTGCCCGCGAATGCCAAACGTAAACTGTTACGGCATATCCGCCCCTGCCTGTTGCGCGCCGACGCCTCGGACAAACCGCTGACCCTCGACGAATATTGCGCACGGCCCCATGTGCTGGTGTCCCACACCGCCAACGTGTCCGGGTTTGCCGATGAATGGCTGGCCGAGATTGGCCGCAAGCGCCATGTGGTGCTGTCGGTGCCGCAATACAGCGCGCTGCCGGCCTTGCTTGCCGGCACCGACATGATCGCCAGCCTGCCGGACTACACGGCCCAGGCCATGGCCGCCGGCGGGAACCTGTTCTGCGAGCCGTTTCCGTTCGAAACCCCAACCCTGGACCTGTCCATGGTCTGGCTCAGCCATGTCGATACCGACCCGGCGGAACGCTGGATGCGCTCGCGGCTGGAGGCATTCATGAGCGAGCGCGACAGGCTGCCGGTGCTGGCGCCAAAATCTTGAGATAAACCCTTCAGGGAGAACCACCGATGAGCCCATCGCGTTCCTTGCTGCGTGGTCGCGGCAGTCATGACAGTGGCAAGGTTGGCATGGTCGAGCTGTTTTTCGACCTGGTGTTCGTGTTTGCCGTGACCCAATTGTCCCATTCGCTACTGGCCCACCTGACCCTCGGCGGCGCGGTGCAGGTGGCGCTGATGATGGTTGCGGTGTGGTGGGTGTGGATCTTCACCTCATGGATCACCAACTGGCTCGACCCGGAAAAAATCCCGATCCGCATCGGTCTGTTCGGCTTGATGGTGGCCGGCCTGCTGCTGTCCTCGTCGATCCCCAAGGCCTTTACCGACCGAGGCGTGCTGTTTGCCGGCGCCTACGTGTTCATGCAAGTAGGACGCACGCTGTTTGCGTTGTGGGCAGTGCGCGGTGAGTCGCTGAACATGACCCGCAATTTCCAGCGGATCCTGGCGTGGATGGTCTTTTCCGGCGTGTTCTGGATCACCGGCAGCCTGCTCGACGGTGAGCAGCGCCTGGCGTTCTGGGCGCTGGCACTGTTGATCGAGCTGATTTCCCCGTCGGTGTATTTCTGGGTGCCGGGCCTGGGGCGTTCGACGCTGACGGACTGGAACGTGGAAGGTAACCACATGGCCGAACGCTGCGGCCTGTTTGTGATCATCGCCCTCGGCGAATCCTTGCTGGTGACCGGCGCCACCTTCGCCGAATTGCCCTGGAGCCTGGAAGGCCTGGGCGCATTCCTGGTGGCGGTGGTGGGCAGCATCGCCTTGTGGTGGATCTATTTCGACAGTGGCGCCGAGCGCGCCCACCACCGGATTGCCAGTTCCGCCGACCCGGGCCGCCAGGCACGCATTGCCTACACCTACCTGCACGTGTTGATCGTCGCCGGGATCATTGTCAGCGCGGTGGCCGACGAACTGGTGCTGGTGCACCCGGGGCATGCCAGCCAGGCCGGTGTGGTGGCGATCATCGCTGGGCCGTGGTTGTTTCTGTTGGGCAGTGCATTGTTCAAGTGGGTGATGAGTGACCGGCCATTGCCACCGTTCTCGCACCTGGGCGGGCTGCTGATGTTGCTGGTGCTGTTGCCGCTGGGGTTGCAGCAACTGTTTTCGGCGTTGCTGCTGGGTGCGCTGACCACGGCAGTGTTGGTGATCGTGGCGTTCTGGGAAAACCGTGCGCTGCGCAGCCTGACCGAAGTTTCACAGTGAAAGCGCTCTGATTCAGTTCAACTGCATGCTATACGTGTGACTCTTTTCCTAGAACTATTCGGAGCTTTTCATGCCGCACCTGCACCTGGAATACACCGCCAATCTCACCGGCCTGGCCGTCGAGAAAACCCTCTTGCGGCTCAACAATGTGCTGATGGCGTCCGGGCAGTTCGGTTCCGAGTTTGATATCAAAAGCCGCGCCGTGAAGGTCGAGACCTTCCAGGTCGGCACCTCCCTCAGCCCGCGCGGCTTTATTGCGGTGAAGCTGTCGCTGCTCAGCGGGCGTTCACCACAGGTCAAGACGCAGCTGTCGGAAAGCCTGTTGGCGGCATTGCAGGACCAGTGCGAGTGGCCGGCGGATATACAGGTTCAACTCAGCGTGCTGCTGGTGGACATGGATCGCGATTCCTACAGCAAGGTCGCCATCGGCTGAGGGTTACAACAACCCTTGCTCCGCACACACCTTCACCACCTGCTCACGAAACCAGGTATTGGCGCTGTCCTGGCCACTGGTTTCGTTCCACTGCATGTCCAGGGTAAACCCCGGTAAACCGTTGGGCGCCTCGCAATGGCCGAACACCGTGGCCGGCGCCAGCAGCTTTTGCACGCGGCGGGGCAGGGTGACAACAAAGTCGGTGCCGGTGATCATCTTCAAGGCCGCGCTGTAACTGTTCGCGCGGGCGATCACTTGGCGCTTGCGGGCCTGGCGCGCCAGCCAGCCGTCGATCATGTTGGTGTCGGATGTCCAGGGCGTTGGGAACACGTGGCGGCGCTCGACAAACGATTGCAGGCTGAACGCCGGTTCGCGCGGGGCCGAGCGTTTATCGAACACGCAGACCAAATCATCTTCCAGCAGCATCTGGGTCTTGAAGTCTTTATGGGCGCGGTGAAAGTGCGGGCCGAAGCAAATCACCAGGTCGAGGCGGCCTTCGCGCAGGTCGTCGGCGGGGATGTCGGTTTCCAGCTTCTGCGCATTGACGATCACCGGCAGGTCGGCGCGGTCGAAGTGCTTCAACAGGCGCGGCAGGATCAACTGTTCGAAGTATTCCGGGGCGCACACATTGAAGGTCACGGCCGTCGAAGTGGGGTCAAAGGCTTGGCCACCGGCGTGGCACAGGTTGATGCTTTCGAGGATCTTCTGCACATGCCCGTACATGGTGGTGGCCTTGTACGTTGGCCGCATGCCCGCCCGCGTATTGATAAACAACTCATCCTCGAAACTGGTGCGCAGTTTCTTCAAGCTGTAGCTCACGGTGGACTGGCTGACGAACAGCGTTTCAGACACCTCGGTAACGCTGCTCTGGTCGTAGACGGCGATAAACACCATCAAGTCCTGCATATCGAGCTTTCTGAGCAAATTACTGTTTAGCATCCGTTCCGTCCGATAAGCCTTGGCACTGAGGCAGCGCCGCACGACAAGGGCAAAAGCTTAACGGAACGGTCGTGCCAATAGAAAGCGCCATAGGGCGTTTCTATGTTTGGTGTGGGACAAAAAATGTTGGCAACACGACGTCAGCGGATATGTCGTGCGTAATGCTTAGGATTGAACTGCGTGACGATCAGCAACATAACCACCACCACCGCCGTCAGCGACCACCAGGCCCATTCGAAGCTGCCCAATTGGTCGCGGATCATCCCGGCAATCAATGGCGACAGCCCGGCAATCAGGTAGCCGACGCCCTGCACAAACGCGGTCAGGCCACCGGCGCGGCGCGGGTTGTCCAGGTGGTCGAGGGACAGGATCAGGCTCATCGGAAATAGGCCGCCGATGCCCAGGCCCAACAGGCAAGGCCACAACAGGCTCAAGTGTTGGGGCATAAGAATGAGGCCGCAGAAACCCAGGATGATCAGCACCAGCAGCACCGCGACGACCCCGCGTTTATCTTTTCGGCGGTTGGCGATGGCCGGGGTGACCAGGCCGGACACCACTTCCATGGCGGTCAAGAACCCCAACAACAACCCTGCGTTTTGTTCGCTTAAGCCTTGCTCCACGTAATACGGCGCCAGCCACGCCAGCACACAGGTGTAGGACGCGGTGCCGAGGCCGAAAAAGATCGCCAGCAACCACGCGCGACGGTTACCAAAAAATGATTCCTGCGCGCCGGAACCGGCTTGTGGCAGCGGCGGCATCGTCGCGCGCTGGGCGTACCAGAACACCAGCGCCAATAACGCCAGCGCCGCCCAGATCGCCAGGCCGATGCGCCAGCTGCCGGTCTGCACCTGCACAAATGGCGCGAACGACGCCGCGAGTGCCGCGCCACCCATGATCGCGGTGACATACAGGCCCATGAACAGCGACACGTTATCGCCAAAGCGTGTCTTGATCAGCGCTGGCATCAGCGCCTGGATCATGGCGATGCCGACGCCGGCAGCAATGGCACTGACGATCAACTCCAGCGCCGAATCCAGAAACAGCCGCGACAGTGTGGCCAGGCCAATCACCAGCAACGACAGCACAATGCTGCGGTGCTCACCAAAGCGTTTGCCCAGGCCCATGCCAAAAAACATCGCCAGCCCCATCGCCATGACCGGCAGCATGGTCAGCAAGGCGGCGCCGCTGAAGCTCAGCGGTACCTCGCCGCGAATCGAAGACAATAGCGGGCCAATGGCAGCCATCGACGGGCGCAGGTTAAGGGCGACCAGTACAACGCTGATCATCAGCCAGATGGCGGTGGTGGGTTTTGCGTGAACGTTTTCCATGGGCGGGCCTTGAATAGACAGGGGCGAATCAGGCCACGCATGGGAGAGAGGGGCAAATGAGAAAGTCGCAGGCGCTATCTAAAAATTGCAGCTGACTGACACACCGCCGATCAAAAAGTGTGGGAGCTGGCTTGTCGTTAGTTAGACCGGATCACATGCTTGATCTCCTGAAACGCCGCCAACCCCCACGGCCCCAATTCGCGGCCGATGCTGCTCTGCTTGTAGCCGCCCCACGCCGTTTGCGGGAAGATCACCTGCGGTGCGTTGATCCACACCAGCCCGGCCTGCAAGGCATTGGCCACGCGCTCGGCGGTTTCGGTAGTGGCGCTCACCACACTGGCCACCAAGCCGAAATCGCTGTCGTTGGCCAAGGCAATCGCCTCGTCCTCAGTGGCAAAACGTCCTACACACAGCACTGGGCCGAAGATTTCTTCGTTCCACAACGCACTGCCCAGCGGCACATCGGTAAACACCGTCGGGCGAATGAAATAGCCTTTCGCCAAGCCCGCCGGCCGATCACCGCCACACACCAATCGCGCGCCCTGCGCTATGCCGCGCTGAATATGCCCGAGCACCCGCTGGTACTGCGCTCGGTTGGTCAGCGCGCCCATTTCCACGTCCTCGGCAAACGGGTCTGCCACACGAATCCCTTCAGCCCGTGCCTGCAAACGTCGCAGGAATTCATCCGCCAAGCTGTCAGCCACCAGCACACGGCTGGTAGCCGAACACATCTGCCCAGCGTTGAAAAAACCACCGCCACAGGCCAGTTCCACTGCCAGGTCTAGGTCGGCATCCGCCAGTACCAGCAGCGAGGATTTACCGCCTAATTCAAGGCTCACACCCTTGATGGTTTCCGCCGCGCGCTGCATCACTTGCACGCCGACGGCGTTACTGCCGGTGAAGGAAATCTTCGCCACGCGGCGGTCCGCTGCCAGCGGTGCGCCAACTGCCAAGCCGGTGCCGCAGACCACGTTGAACACCCCGGCCGGCAAACCCGCCGCAGCAATAATCCGCGCCAGTTGCAGCTCCGCCAGCGGCGTGACTTCCGACGGTTTGAGCACCACACAGCAGCCGGCCGCCAGGGCTGGGGCGAGTTTCCAGGCGGTGGTCACCATTGGGAAATTCCACGGCACAATCAGCCCGACCACGCCGCACGGTTCACGGCGCAGGCGCGCGCTGAAATCGTCGGTGGGCAGCGCCACCGCGCAGTCTTGCCCGGCGTCCATGTTTTCGCAGATACCCGCGTAGTAGTCGAAAGTGGCGATCACGTCGTCCACATCGATACCGGCTTCAAACAGCGGCTTGCCGTTGTTGCTCGACTGCAATTGCATCAGCTGTTCGCGCTGCTCGCTTACGCCCTGGGCGATCTTGCGCAGCAGCGCGCCGCGCTCACGGCCGGTGCTTTTCGACCAGCCGATGAAGGCCGCACTGGCCACATCCACGGCTTGGGCCACGGCGCTGGCATCACCCACGCTGACGTGGGCCAAGGTGGTTTCAGTCGCCGGGTTTATCACCTCAAGCACGTCATGGCCCGCACGCCATTCACCGCCGATAAACACACCGTTCACGACTGCGCTCATACCGCCACCTCCTGCATCCAACGGCCTTGGTCGATTTCAATCAGCGTCGGCCCCTGGCGATCAGCGGCGGCGCGTAATGCCGTGCGCAGGTGCGCGATGCCCTGGAAGCTTTCGGCCGTGCAGCCCAAGGCTTGGGCCACGCCGATAAAGTCCGGGGTGTAGATGTCCACGCCAACCGGTTCGATGGCGCGGTTGAGCATGTATTTCTTGATCTCTTCGTAGCCCTGGTTATTCCACAGCAGCACGATGACCGGCACGCGCGCTTCCACCGCGCTGGCCAGTTCCGGCAAGGTGAATTGCAGGCCGCCGTCGCCGATCAGGCACACCACCGGTTGCCCGTCGCCGCGTCCCAGCCAGGCGCCGATGGCGGCGGGCAGGGCGTAACCCAGGGTGCCGTAGCCGGTGGTTGAGTTGAACCAACGGCGCGGGTGGTTGAGGTTCAGGGTCAGGTTGCCGCTGTACACCGGCTGGGTGGAATCGCCCACCAGCACGGCGCCGGGCAGTTCCTCCAAAACGGTGTGGAGGAACAGGGTTTGCGCGCAGGTGGCGGCGTCCCAGGTCGGCGTCAGTTCGGCCCACAAGCGGGCGACGCGTTGAGCGCCCCAGTTTGGATCGCGCGCGGGCAAGGCCTGGGTGTTCAGCTCGGCCAGCAGGGCTTCGGCGGCCATGTGCGCATCGGCCACCAATGCGACTTTCGGCGGGTAGTTGCGCACGGTTTGGTCGGGGTCGATGTCGATGCGCAGCAGCGCACCGGGTATCTTGAAACCGCCGGCGAAGGTCACGTCGTAGTCGGTTTCCGCCAATTCGGTGCCGATGGCCAGCACCACATCGGCCTCAGCGACCAGCGCGCGGGTGGCGACCAAGGTCTGGGTCGAACCGATCAGCAGCGGGTGCGCCGAGGGCAGCATGCCCTTTGCGTTGATGGTCAGGGCCACCGGTGCGCCGAGGGTTTCGGCCAGGCGGGTCAGTTCCTGGGCGGCATCGATGGCGCCGCCACCGGCCAGAATCAGCGGGCGTGTTGCCGCTGCGAGCAATTGGCTCATCTGCTTCACCGCCCACGGCGCGGCACCGGCACGCGCCACGCTGACCGGCTCGCTGCCGAGCAGTGCGTCGGCATTTTCCACCAGCACATCCAGCGGAATTTCGATGTGCACCGGGCGCGGTCGCCCGGCCTGGAACAGCGCAAAGGCGCGCGCCAACACGCCAGGCAACTCTGCCGCCGACATCAAGGTATGCGAGAACGCCGCCACGCCTGCGATCATCGCGCCCTGGTTCGGCAGCTCATGCAACTTGCCACGACCGCCGCCCAGTTGGCTGCGCGATTGCACGCTGGAAATCACCAGCATTGGGATCGAGTCGGCATAGGCCTGGCCCATGGCGGTGGTGATGTTGGTCATGCCCGGGCCGGTGATGATGAAACACACCCCTGGCTTACCGCTGGTGCGCGCATACCCGTCGGCCATGAAGCCGGCGCCCTGTTCGTGGCGCGGGGTGACGTTACGGATGCTCGAGCGCGCCAGGCCGCGGTACAACTCCACGGTGTGCACGCCGGGGATGCCGAACACCTGGTCCACGCCGTAGCTTTCCAGGAGGTTGACCAATACTTCGCCGCAGGTCGCCATACATGTCGCTCTTGTTATGGATTCGAGGCGCTATTGGAGCGGCTGGCCGGTAGCGGCAACAATCGATAAAAAGTCATACTAGCCATGTCCTCACGTCATGGCTCAGCCCCTATGAAACGCCTGCCACCGCTGCCCGCGCTGCACACCTTCTGGATCACGGCCCAGTGCTGCAACTTCACCCGCGCCGCCGAGCAGTTGCACATCACCCAAGGTGCGGTGAGCCGACAGATCGCCGGGCTGGAGAGCCATTTGGGCTACGCCTTGTTCCAGCGCCAGGCGCGCGGTTTGGCTCTGACCGAAGAAGGCCGTGAGTGGTCGCTGCGCGCGCAGCAAGTGTTTGGCCTGATCGGTGACGCGGTGGAGCAGATCGGCAGCCGCCGCGCCACCTTGCAACTCAAGGCTTCTACCTGCGTGATGCGCTGGTTGCTGCCGCGCCTGATGCAGTGGCAAAAGGAACGCCCGGATGTGCCGGTGGAACTGACCACCACCGTGGCCTACACCGTGGACTTTCGCCGCGAGCAGTTTGATGCAGCGGTGATCTATGCACCCATCGCCGAGCAATCGGCCCAGGCCCGGCATTTGTTTGATGAACAACTCACGCCCGTCTGCGCGCCGGGTTTACTCGGCGGCTTGCACACACCGGCTGATCTGCAACAACAGGTGCTGCTGCACCCCGCGCGGGATGAGCGCGATTGGGCGTTGTGGCTCAAAGCGGCGAATACGCGGTTGAGCAACCTGGCCCAGGGGCACCATTTCGAGACGTTGGATCTGGCCATGACGGTGGCGTCCCAGGGTTCCGGGGTGGCGATTGGCGACAGTGCGTTGATAGGCGAGGATGTGAAAGCGGGGCGGTTGGCGACGCCGTTTGAATTAAGGGTGCCGACGGGGATGGGGTATTACTTGGTGTATCCGCCTGGGGCGGAGCCTCAGGTTGGGCTTGAAGCACTGATGGATTGGCTAGTGAGCCAAGCCCAACAGTCGTAATACCGAAGATTCAAATGTGGGCGCCGGACTTGTGTGGGAGCCGGGCTTGCCCGCGATGCAGGCACCTCGGTGTGTCAGTCACACCGCGGTGA
>NZ_JBJGXU010000075.1:0-26148 GCF_045447305.1 Pseudomonas sp. D47
GGTTTTGGACCGTGGGCCGCCGCCATGGGCCATCCTTGGCCCATCGCGGCTAAACCGGCGTCCTGCCGGTTTACCCACGCTCCAAAGCCTGCGTTCGGCCAGCGTGGTTAACGGGGCGCCTCAGATCAAAATCAAAAGCAGATCAAAAGCAGAGCACGGCGGCCTAGTAGCCGACCTGAGTGGTTGAAGCAAAAGCAGGGCAGAAGCACAGCAGCGCACTCTCTTTCTGATGTACTGAGCTCCAAATGTGGGAGCTGGCTTGCCTGCGATGCAGGCACCTCGGTCTATCAGGCACAACCCATTTCAGCCATCACCCAAATAACAGATATGCCCGCAGCACCCGCCTGCACATCGACAATGCTCAACCCATTACCTGCTGCAAGGTCAGCACCTCAAACCCGTCCGCCGTCACCGCCACGGTGTGCTCCCATTGCGCCGACAAACTGTTGTCCTTGGTCACCACCGTCCAGCCATCCTTCAAGTCGCGCACCTTGGCGCTGCCCTGGTTCAGCATCGGCTCAATGGTAAACACCATGCCTTCACGCAGTTCCAGCCCGGTGCCGGGGCGGCCGAAGTGCAGGACCTGTGGCTCTTCATGCATCTCACGGCCAATACCGTGGCCGCAATACTCACGTACCACGCTGTAGCCATTGGCCTGCGCATGGCTCTGGATCGCATGCCCGATGTCACCCAGGCGTGCGCCGGGCCTGACCTGGCGAATGCCGGCCCACATGGCCTCGAAGGTCTTTTCCACCAGGCGCTGCGCTTTGGGCGCCACGTTGCCGATCATGTACATCTTGCTGGAGTCGGCGATAAAGCCGCCTCTTTCCAGGGTGATGTCGATGTTGATGATGTCGCCGTCCTTGAGCACGTCCTTGGCGCTGGGCATGCCATGGCACACCACCTCGTTGATCGAGGTGTTGATGCAAAAGGGATAGTCGTATTGCCCAAGGCTCGCCGGGCGGGCCTTCAAGTCGTTGCGGATGAAAGCTTCGACGGCGGCGTCCAGTTCCAGGGTGGAGCGGCCGGCGACGACAAAGCCGTCGAGCATCGTGAATACCTGGGCCAGCAGGCGCCCGGATTCACGCATCACAGCCAGTTGCGCGGCAGTCTTGATCATCAGCTGCGCCCCCGGATCAGGTCGGGCTTGTCCAGCAATAGCTTGTTGATCAGCTCGTTGTAGGGCAGGTGCGGGTTGAGTTCGGCGAGCAGGCCGATCTTGATCCAGAACTCGGCCTGGGCGTTGATGGAGCGGTCCATGGCGGCGCTGGCCAGGCGAAGCTGTTCGTGCAGTTGGTCGGTGATCTTGACGATGCCCATGAGGTTCACTGTGTTAAATGGATATACAAAGCGTATACGTTTCGTATGTCGCTAGTAAGCCCCCGCCGGCTAAATGGCGGGCGGCCATTGACTTGCCCGGTGACCGCCGGTTAATTTCGCGGCATGACCTTTCAAACCTTGCGCAGCCAGCCAAGCATTATTACCGCCATTCCTCATTTGGCGGGATAGCACACGGCTGCACCCAAACCCGCCCTAGAGGCGGGTTTTGTTTTTCCGTCTCCAGGGCCATGTATACAAAGCCAGGAGACACCCATGAGCACCTGCACCGCGCCCCACACCGCCGACCCGGGCCTGCTTGAGCACTACGTGAAGAAGATCCTCGCTGCACCGGTCTACGACCTGGCGGTGCGCACACCGTTGCAGGTGGCACCGGCGTTGTCGGTACTGCTGGGCAATCAGATATTGCTCAAGCGCGAAGACTTGCAGCCGACGTTCTCCTTCAAGATTCGCGGCGCTTACAACAAGTTGGTGCAGCTCACGGCCGAGCAAAGAGCGCGTGGCGTGGTGACGGCGTCGGCGGGCAACCATGCGCAGGGTGTAGCGCTGGCGGCGCGGGAGTTGGGGATCAAGGCGCGGATCGTCATGCCATGCAGTACGCCGGAGTTGAAGGTGCTGGGCGTGCGTTCGCGCGGTGCCGAGGCCGTGTTGCATGGCGAGAGCTTTCCGTTTGCCCTGGCCCACGCGTTGCAACTGGCCCAGACCTCGGGTTGTACCTTCGTTTCACCCTTTGATGACCCGGACGTGATCGCCGGCCAAGGCACCGTGGCAATGGAAATACTGCGGCAGCAACAAGGCCCGTTGGACGCGATCTTTGTACCGGTGGGCGGCGGTGGCTTAATCGCCGGGATCGCGGCGTACGTTAAATACCTGCGGCCCGAGGTGCGCATCGTCGGTGTCGAGCCCGAAGGTTCCAGTTGCCTGTTGGCAGCGCTGCGCGCGGGCGAGCGGGTGGTGCTGCCCAGTGTCGATGGGTTTGCCGACGGCACCGCCGTGGCGCAGGTCGGCGCCTATGGTTTTGAGATCTGCCGCGACTGGGTCGATGAAGTCATCACCGTCAGCAACGACCAATTGTGCAGCGCCATCAAGCTGATCTACGACGACACGCGTTCCATCACCGAGCCCTCAGGCGCCTTGGCCGTCGCGGGCATTCGCCAGTTTGTCGAGCAAAACGGCGTGCGCGGGCAAACCCTGGTGGCGGTGAATTCCGGTGCCAATATCAACTTTGATAGTTTGCGACATGTTGCAGAAAGAGTCGCAGCGCAATGTTCAATTTAGTGCATAAACGTTTAATCAATGCTATTCGCCGATGATGTGCACCGAACCTGCAGACTTATATAGCTGCGCGTGTCGCTTATGAGGAAAAGTTACAACGAGAGCGGATTTTGCCGAGTAGGCTTGGGGGTTGTAAGCGTCTTCAAAGGTCGGTAAGACGTGGCAGGCAGGCGCCTGCCGGGCACACAATAATCTGTTGGCAGTCTCATAAAAGGAGAGGTTGGCCATGCTTTCGGAATTAGAACTTCGCAGCATTATTGAAGGAAGTTTCCTGCCTAAACGGTGCGAATGCACCAAAGCCGAAGATGCTTCGTTGACGATCAAAGTCTACGACGACCGTGACCGCGACCGAGTGGATTTGGAAGTCAAAGGTATAAACGCCGACAAACTCGACAGCAGTCGAGCCATTTGCAACCTGATCGCCGGGTTGCGCGAAGACCTCAAGCACTCCCATTCACCTGCTCTACAGAGGCTACCTCTGCAAAGAGTGTCAGGGCGCAGCTATTATTAAGCCCAGTGTGAGGTTGAGTCACCGAAAGAGCGGTGGGCCTGGTAAACGCCAGGCCCAATAAGGCTCGGTTGTTGGTTGTGGTGCTGGCCCAACGCTTCAATTCTGGAAATCACAGGCTTCGGACATTTTCAGGTAGCCCACGTCTTTGATCTTGCCGGCATTATCGACGAACTTGATGTCCGCATTGATGACTTTACAGTCGTTGGTTTGGGTTTCGTTCATGGCAATGACCTTGTCGATGTTCAAGGGCATGCCGTACCGATACGGCACAGGTTTGGCCGCCGTGGCTTGAGTGTCGGCCTGGGCCAGGCCCGAAACGGCTGCCAGTGCCAAGGCGCCGCCGAGCATCAAAGTGCGCAGTTTCATGGTGGTTCTCCGTAAGTGGGTACACCTTCACTCTCGGCGCGCGCGATTAACCATCGATTAATTTTGCCGTGGCTGACAAAACCTTCATGAAACGTTGCGTTCATCCAAGTTGGGCGCGATACGGCAGGTCCGGCCCGGTCTTGCTGCAGGTCAGGGCGGCGGCGCGAATGGCAAAGGCGAGCATGGCGTCGATCTGCGTGCGCGTGAGCTGTTGCAGGCCTTCCACCGAATCCAACTGCTGCTCGGTCAGCCAGGCAATCAACGCGGCCTGGAAGGTGTCACCGGCGCCGACGGTATCGGCCATCACCACCTTCACTGCAGGTGCCGACCAACTGCCGTGCTGGCGGCTGAATACCGTAGCGCCGTCACCGCCACGGGTGAGGAACACCAACTGGCAGCGGTGCTGCAACCAGCCTTGCAGTACGCTTTCCGGCGACTGGTCGGGGTAGAGCAGGTGCAGGTCTTCATCGCTGACTTTGATCAGGTCGGCGTGCTTGACCAACTCGGCCACGCGGTCACGCCACAGTTGGATATCCGGCTGCGGGTTCAAGCGCACATTGGGGTCGAGGCTGATCAGGCGCTTGCCGCTTTCGCGCTTGACCAGGCTCAGCAGGGTGTCGCCGATCGGCTGCACCACCAGCGAAAACGAGCCGACATGCAGCCCGCGAATCTCCTGGCCCAACGTGGGCAAGTGCACAACCCGCAGTAGGCGGTCGGCGCAGCCTTCGCCACGGAAACTGTATTGCGGTGAGCCATTGGCGCCCACCGCGACCATCGCCAGGGTGGTCGGCGCGGGGAACTCGACCAAAAATTGCTCACTGACGCCTTCGTCCTTGAGCACCTGCAACAAGCGCTGGCCGAGAAAGTCGTTGGACACGCCGCCGAACAGCGCGGAGTCGATGCCCAGGCGGCGCAAACCCACCGCCACGTTAAACGGCGAACCGCCGGCAATCGC
Source organism: Pseudomonas sp. D47 (assembly GCF_045447305.1). NCBI lineage: Bacteria > Pseudomonadati > Pseudomonadota > Gammaproteobacteria > Pseudomonadales > Pseudomonadaceae > Pseudomonas > Pseudomonas sp. D47. The sequence continues at coordinate 4,446 of NZ_JBJGXU010000075.1, forward strand.
TTTGTAATTGACCTTGGAAGCCTGCCCGCTGGCATCTTCTTCGCTGAAAAAATCAAACAACGCTTCGCCACACACCAAATACATAGTCGTTCGCTCTTAAAGGGTTGCCACGAGTTGTTGATAGCGCGCGTAGGCCTGTTGATAGGCGCTGACATTGGCCGCCACCGGCAGCGTGCGGCTGGCCGGGTCGACGCTCACGCATTTGTCGCACACGCTGGCCAAGGGTTCGCCGGACTGGCTCCACACCGCCTGGATCGCCGCGCCCAGAGCGGCGGCTTCGCTTTGTTCGGTGCAGATCACTTCGGTGTTCATGATATCGGCAACCATCTGCCGCCACACCGGGCTTTTCGAGCCGCCGCCGATCAGGCGGATGCTGTGGCTTTGCAGGCCGGTCTGGCGCAGCAGGTCGAGGCCATAACGCAGGCCGAAAGTGGTGCCTTCGACCACCGCGCGGCACAGGTTGGCGCGGGTCAGGTTGGTCATGGTCAGGCCGTGCACGCTGCCGGTGGCGTGGGGCAGGGCGGGCACGCGCTCGCCGTTGAGGAAGGGCAGCATGCTCACACCGTCGGCGCCAATCGGCGCCTCGGCGACCAAGGCGTTGAAGGTGGCCAGGTCGAGGTCGAACAGTTCGCGAATCACCCCGGTGGCGTTGGTCAGGTTCATCGTGCAGATCAACGGCAACCAGCCGCCGCTGGAGGAGCAAAAGGTCGCGACCGACGCTTGCGGGCTCACATTCGGTTGCTCGGCAAAGGCGTACACGGTGCCGGACGAACCCAGGCTCATGGTGATCACGCCGGGGGCGATATTGCCGGTGCCGATCGCGCCCATCATGTTGTCGCCGCCGCCGCTGGAAACGCGCGCGTTGGGGTTGATGCCCAGGCGTTCGGCGATGGCTGGCAGGATCGTGCCCACGCTTTGATTCGCCTCGATCAGCTCAGGCAAGGCAGCTTCCAGGCGGCCGCTGGAGTCGATGTGCTGGAGCAGCGCCACGTCCCATTCACGCGTGCGCACGTTGAAATAGCCGGTGCCCGAGGCATCGCCGTATTCCGCGACGGCGCGCCCGGTGAGCCAATAGTTGAGGTAGTCGTGGGGCAATAAAATATGCGCGATGCGCGCGAACACGTCCGGGTGCTGCTCGCGGGTCCAGAGCAATTTGGATACCGTGTAACCGGGGGCGATGGCCACGCCGAGGCGTTCCAGCGAGCCGCGTTCACCGCCCAAATACGCCAGCAGGCGCTCGTTTTCCGGTGCGGTTTCGGTGTCGCACCACAGCTTGGCCGGGCGCAGTACCTGGCCTTGGTCATCGAGTAAAACCAGGCCATGTTGCTGGCCGGAAACACCGATGCCGAGGATGTCCTGGCCGTCCACACCGGCCTGTTGCAAGGCGCGGTGGGTGGCTTCAGTGAAGGCGTCCAGCCATTCCTGGGTGTGCTGTTCGCGCCGGCCATTAGCGCCGCTGATGAGCGTATGCGCCGCGGCGCCCAGGCCGAGTACCTTGCCGCGGGTGGCGTCGAGGACGATGGCTTTGGTGCCCTGGGTGCCGCAGTCGATGCCGAGGTAAAGGTTTTGCTGGGTCATGGTGGAGTGCTCAGCATTATTGTTGGAGTGAAAATGCGGCCAATGTGGGCGCTGGCTTGCCTGCGATGGCGGTCTATCAGTCAGATCATGGCGGGCTGGGCCACCGCTATCGCAGGCAAGCCAGCTCCCACAGGTTTAAGCCGGTTTCTTCAGAAGTTGTTGCAGGGTTTCTGTGACGCCTTTGTCGCGCAAGCTGATGAAACACCGCTCAAACGCTGCCACAAACTCAGGCGAGTTGGGAATAGCCTTGCCAAAAATCTCCTCCACACCCAGCAACCGCTGGCTGATCAACGCATCATCACTGACCAAACCCTGGCAGAACTCAGCGCGCGGATCCGGGATTTTGTAAGTCACGCCATTCTCATCGACACCCTTCAAATACAACGCCCAGGCGGCAACTACCAACGCAGCGCGCTCCGTCTCACGCCCATCGGCAATCAAGCGATTAATGGTCGGCACGGTGAACTTGGGAAACTTCGACGAGCCATCCGAACACACCCGCTCCAACTGGTCGGCAATCGCCTGATTGGAGAAACGATCCACCAACGTCTGCTTGTACTCGGTCAAGTCAATGCCCGGCACCGGCGCCAGATTTGGCGTGACGTCCAGGTCCATATACGCGCGCATATAGGCCACAAACACCGGGTCATTCATGGTGTCGTGTACGAACCGGTAGCCCTTGAGAAAGCCCAGGTAAGTCAGTGCCAAGTGGCTGCCATTGAGCAGGCCGATCTTCATCTCTTCGTAGGGCGTGACGTCATCGGTGAACTGCACGCCAACCTTTTCCCAGGCCGGGCGACCGTTGACGAACTTGTCTTCGAGTACCCACTGCACAAAGGGTTCGCAGACCACCGGCCAGGCATCGTCGATGCCATGGTCATCGTGCAATTGCAGGCGGTGGGCGGTGCTGGTCATCGGTGTGATGCGGTCGACCATAGCATTCGGGAAGCTCACGTTGGCCTTGATCCAGTCATGCAGCTCGGCGTTGTGCAGGGCGGCGAAGGCCAGCAGCGCCTTGCGCGTGACGGCGCCGTTGTGCGGCAGGTTATCGCAGGACATCACGGTAAACGCCGCAACCCCGGCTGCACGGCGTTGGGTCAGCGCGGCGCAGATAAAGCCGAACACGGTTTTTGGCGACTTCGGGTGCGCCAGGTCATGCTGGATCTGCGGCAGGTGGGCCATGAACTCGCCATTGCTGTCGTCGATGCAATAGCCGCCTTCGGTGATGGTCAGCGAGACGATGCGAATCTGCGGGCTGGCCAGTTTGTCGATCAGCGCCTGGGCGCCGTCTTCAGCCAGCAGCATGTCGCTGATCGAGCCGATCACGCGCACGTCGGTGTCGTCGGTGTCACCTAGCTCATAGAGTGTGAACAGGTAATCCTGGCCGGCCAGGTCGTCGCGGGCTTTGCGGTCTTCGCTGCGCAAGCCGACGCCGCAAATGCTCCAGTCCAATCCTTCACCGGTGTTCATCAGCGCATCGGTGTAATACGCCTGATGCGCGCGGTGGAAGCCGCCGACGCCGATATGCGCGATACCTTGCGTGGTGCTGGCAATGGTGTAGGTCGGGGTTTTGACTTCCGGCGCCAACTGGGTGAGGTTCTGTTTATTCAGTTTCATCACAAATCTCGCGAAATCAGGCGGCAGCGCGCAGTGGTCGGGCCACGGCCACGCCGTCGGTGTCGAACAGATGGCAGTGCGCCGGGTCCAGGTGCAGCTGCAGGGTTTCGCCGTACTGGCTGGCCATGTCGCCGCGAATCCGCATGGTTAGCGGCTCGCCGTTGGCGGTGATGACGTGGCAGAAGGTGTCGCTGCCCAGGCGTTCGCCGACGTCGGCGGTGACGGTCAAGGTGGTTTGGCCGGGTGAAGCGATTTCCAGATGCTCCGGACGAATCCCCAGGGTCACCGCGCTGCCCACGCTCAGGCTGGCGCCGCTCAACGGCAGGCTGATGGTGGTGCCGGCGTCCAGTTGTACTTCGCAGCCCTGGCTCTCGATACGGGTGACCTTGCCCTTGAGAAAGCCCATTTTCGGCGTGCCCAAAAAGCCCGCCACAAACAGGTTGGCCGGTTGGTGGTACAGCTCCAGCGGCGAGCCGACCTGTTCGATGCGGCCGCTATTGAGTACGACCACTTTGTCGGCCAAGGTCATGGCTTCAACCTGGTCGTGGGTCACGTAGATCATGGTCGCTTGCAGGTCTTTATGCAGGCGCGCCAGTTCCAGGCGCATCTGCACGCGCAACGCGGCGTCTAGGTTGGACAGCGGTTCGTCAAACAGGAAGATCTTCGGGTTGCGCACAATCGCGCGGCCGATCGCCACACGCTGACGCTGGCCGCCGGACAACTGCTTGGGCTTGCGCTCCAGCAACGGGCCGAGTTCCAGAATGCGCGCGGCTTCGCTGACCTTGCTTTCCACCAGTTTCTTGTCCACACCGGCCAGGTCCAAGGCGAACGACATGTTTTTGCGCACGCTCATGTGCGGGTACAGCGCGTAAGTCTGGAACACCATCGCCAGGTCACGCTTGGCCGGAGTCACTTCGGTGATGTCGCGACCATCCAGTTCGATGGTGCCTTCGGTGACTTCTTCCAGGCCGGCGATCAGGCGCAGCAAGGTGGATTTGCCGCAGCCCGAGGGGCCGACGAAGACCACGAATTCCTTGTCATTCACTTCCAGGTCAATGCCCTTGATGATGGAGAAGCCTTCGAAGCCTTTTTGCAGATTTTTGATTTTCAGGTTGGCCATGGGATGGGCCTCCACTTGGAATTTTTATAAGCAATCGTTACTTAACGGCGCCGAAGGACAAACCCCGCACCAGCTGTTTCTGGCTGAACCAGCCGAAAATCAGGATCGGCGCGCAGGCCAGGGTCGACACGGCCGACAATTTGGCCCAGAACAAGCCTTCGGGGCTGGAGTAGGAGGCGATCAGCGCGGTCAACGGCGCGGCACTCGAGGAGGTCAGGTTCAACGACCAGAACGCCTCGTTCCAGCACAGGATCAGCGACAGCAACACCGTGGAAGCCAGGCCACCCTTGGCAATCGGCAGCAGCACGCGGACCATTTCCTGCCACAGCGTGGCGCCATCCAGGCGCGCGGCTTCGAGGATGTCCTTGGGGATGTCTTTGAAGTAGGTGTAAACCATCCACACCACAATCGGCAGGTTGATCAGGGTGTAGATGATGATCAGCGCAACGCGCGTATCCAGCAGGCCAAGGCTCTTGGCCAGCAGGTAGATCGGCATCAGCACGCCCACCGGCGGCAGCATCTTGGTGGACAACATCCACAGCAGCGTGCCCTTGGTGCGTTTGGTTTCATAGAACGCCATGGAGTAGGCGGCCGGCACCGAGATCAGCAGGCACAGGGCGGTGGCGCTGAACGAAATCACCACCGAGTTCCAGGCGTAGGCGAAGTAGTTGCTGCGCTCGTTGATGTGCAGGTAGTTCTCCAGCGTCGGCGTGAAGATGAACTGCGGCGGCGTGGCAAACGCGTCGATTTCGGTCTTGAAGCTGGTCAGCACCATCCAGAAGATCGGGAAGAAAATCAGGATCGCGATGGCCCAGGCCAAGGTGCCGAGCAACAGGCTTTGCAGGCGGCGGGATTGTTGAAGCGTCATGGCGCGGCCCTCAAGGTTTGTCAGTCAGGTTTTTGCCGATCATCCGCACCAGGATGATCGCCGCGATATTGGCGATGACCACGGCAATCAAGCCGCCGGCCGAGGCCATGCCCACATCGAACTGCACCAGCGCCTGGTTGTAGATCAGGTAGGCGAGGTTGGTCGAGGCGTAGCCGGGGCCACCGTTGGTGGTGGTGAAGATTTCGGCGAATACCGAGAGCAAAAAGATCGTTTCGATCATCACCACCACGGCAATCGGGCGTGCCAGGTGGGGCAGGGTCAGGTGCCAGAAGATCGCGATGGCGCCGGCACCGTCCAGGCGCGCGGCTTCCTTTTGTTCCTGGTCGAGGGACTGCATGGCGGTCATCAGCAGCAGGATCGCGAAGGGCAGCCATTGCCACGACACAATGATGATGATCGACAGCAACGGGTAATGCGCCAGCCAGTCCACCGGCTCGGCGCCGAACAGCTTCCACACGGCGGCGAGAACCCCCGACACCGGGTGGAAAATCAGGTTCTTCCAGATCAGCGCACCGACGGTGGGCATGATGAAGAACGGTGAAATCAACAACACCCGCACCAGGCCGCGACCGAAAAATTCACTGGCCTCAAGCAAAGCACTGATCAGTACGCCGAGCACCACGCTGATCAGCAGCACGCTGCCCACCAGCAACAGGGTATTGGTGGCGCCGGGCAGGAAGCCCGAGTCGGTGATGAAGTAAGTGAAGTTTTCCAGCCCCACGAATTGGTTTTCGCCGGGGTAGAGCAGGTTGTAGCGGATCAGCGAAAAGTACAGGGTCATGCCCAGCGGCACGATCATCCACAGCAGCAACAAGGCCACCGAGGGGCTGACAAGGAACCAGCCGGGGTTGGCCAGACGGTTTTTGGAGGGTGTATTCATGGTGATCATGGCCAGTCAGATGCAGACAGAACTGTGGGAGCGGGCTTGCTCGCGAATGCGCTGTGTCATTCGCTGCATGTGTCGACTGACACTGCGCATTCGCGAGCAAGCCCGCTCCCACATTAATGACGGGGTTGCGTACTATTTGGGATAACCCGCCCGCTTCATTTCACGCTCGGTAGTGGTCTGCGCGGCGGTCAAGGCAGCATCGACCGTTTGCTGACCGGTCAGCGCGCCCGAGAAGAACTTGCCGACCTGGGTGCCAATCGCCTGGAACTCAGGAATGGTCACCAACTGGATACCGATATACGGTACCGGCTTGAGCGTCGGGCTGGTCGGGTCGGCAACTTTCAGCGATTCCAGCGTCACCTTGGCGAACGGCGCAGCCTGCATGTATTCGTCGCTGTAGGTCGACTTGCGCGTGCCTGGCGGCACGTTGGCAATACCGTCGGTCTTGGCCACGAGCTGGCCGTATTCCTTGGAGGTCGCCCAGCTGGTGAACACCTTGGCGGCGTCCTTGGCTTTGGAGCTGGTCGGGATCGCCAGGCTCCAGGAGTACAGCCACGAGGTACCTTTGTCGGTCTTCTCGTGCGGGGCAAAAGTGAAGCCGACATGCTCGGAGACCTTGCTCTGAGTCTTGTCGGTGACGAACGAGCCGGCCACGCTGGCATCGACCCAGATCGCGCACTTGCCGCTGTTGAACAACGCCAGGTTTTCGTTAAAACCGTTGCTGGAAGCACCCGGCGGGCCGGATTTTTTCATGTTGTCGACGTAGAAGTTCAGCGCGTCTTTCCACTCAGGGCCATTGAATTGCGGCTGCCACTTCTCATCAAACCAGCGCGCACCGTAGCCATTGGCCAAGGTGGTGATCAGCGCCATGTTCTCACCCCAACCGGCTTTGCCGCGCAGGCACAGGCCGTACTGCTCTTTGGTCTTGTCGGTGAGTTTTGCTGCGAATTCGCCGATCTGCGTCCAGGTCGGGTGTTCAGGCATGGTCAGCCCGGCGTCCTTGAACAGGTCAGTGCGGTAATAGGTGATCGAGCTTTCGGCGTAGAACGGCAGGGCGTACAGCGAGCCTTTGACGGACAAGCCATCACGCACCGAAGGGAAAACATCATCGAGGTCGTAGGAGGCCGGCAGGTCCTTCATCGGTTCCAGCCAGCCCTTGGCACCCCAGAGTGCGGCTTCGTACATGCCGATGGTCAATACGTCGAACTGCCCGCCTTGAGTGGCGATGTCGGTGGTCAGGCGTTGGCGCAGCACGTTTTCTTCGAGCACCACCCAGTTGAGCTTGATCTGCGGATGCTCGGCCTCGAAGGTTTTCGAGAGCTTTTGCATGCGGATCATGTCGCTGTTGTTGACGGTAGCAATGGTCAGGGTTTGCGCGCCAAAACTGACGGCGCTGAGGGTCATGCATACAGTCATGCAAGAACAGGCAAGCAGCGTTTTTGCTGTGAACTTCATCGCGCACTCCATTTCTGCGCCCAGGGGCTACAGAAGGACAGTTATTGTTGTTGTGTCTTCCTACAGGTAGCCAGGAAGAGTGTGCGTTGATTACAGCCTTCAAATGGGGTTAAGACAAATCCTTGGGCGCACTTGGACTGATACTTTTTTGCACTCGTGGTGGGGCGGGTAAAACGGTTCACCTAACAGCAGGGGAAAAGCACTGGCGTTCCACCGTCGTAACTTTTGCCCTTTTGGATCAAACCTGGCCTGCCGGTTCGTGCCTATGCGCGGCTATTGGCTCGCTGACGCTTTTGCTTGGGCTGTTTGACGGCTTGCGCCAGGGTTTCAAGTGGCGACAGAGGCACCTCTGCTATGGGGGGTCCCCAAGGCACAGAGAGTTGGAGGTAGTGGGTGAAGGGGAAACTTTGGTTAGGGTCCATCTCGGTAATTTTTGCCAGTACGGATTGACGGTTCTTTTGCTCCCATTTGTATTCCGGCGCGTGGTGTTGGGCAGGCATGCTTTCCTTGTAAAAGCTCATGACCTCATCCAATGCCGCACCGGTGCTGGGCGGATACCGCACATCGGTAGTCGAACCACCGGCCATGGTTCGTACACTGCCCTGCAGCTTGGACCAGACAGCGGACCAGCCCGAACCGTCATGTTGCGTGAAGGTGGTGTCGGCGCCGTTTACCTGACCGGTCAGATCACCGGAGCCAGGGTTGATCCGCACGCTGGTGGGATCGATGCTGTGCTGTTGCGCAAAGTCCGTAAACGCCGTGTCAGTCAGTGCTGCCAGGAGTTTTTTGCGCGCCACGTTGAATGAGGACAGCTCAGGAATGTTGTTCAGCCTGATCGGTGATTCGTGCTCACCCGTGCCTGGAATCAGCTGTATCAGCGCCCGGCGGCACAGCTCTGCCAGCTCATGGTCGGCGCGTAAAAGTCTTGCGCCCTGAAGCCCTGGCTTGAACGCTGCGAGAAGCGCCTTCAGCGCCGGCTGCGGCAAACCCACGATGTGTTGGGCGGCGTCTTTTTGCCGCTGTTTGAGGGGCTCAGTACCAGGGTCGGTACCGGTTAAACCCGGGAAAGTCCCTGCGTGCGACAGCTGTCCGAGAGTGGACAGAATGGTATCGCTGTTGACGGTGTCCAAAGGCAGGCCGTAGAACTGCGCGACGGTAGTGTTCGATGTATGAAGTGGGCCGTAGAGCGTTACCCCGCCGGAGTACCCATGCACATCATGGTTTGGCCCCACTACGTTTTTGGCGGCGGCGATAACAGCTGCCGTCGCGGCTTTTGATTCGGCGCACGCGTTCGCATCGAAAATGGCGGGTTCCTTGCCGCCTAAATTGGCAATCGTTCCATTGGGGTGGACGACCATGTCGTCAATGTTGATTTTGTTGCGTTTGGCGTACGACGTGAACGGCTCCGATTGTACGGCTTCAGCAAACGTGGCCCACGCCAGGCCGAAAGTGGATTCAGCCGGGACCCTGACTTTATCGGTCCCACGGTCTGAGCTATCGGTGTCAATCGCTTGCTGCAGGCGGATCAAGCTGTTCGCGACGCTACCGGCCAGTTGCTGGTCACCCTGTTCAATCACGGCCTTGGCGAACTTTTGGAGAGGGGTATTGCTTGGGGTGAGGTTCTGCAGGTCTCGACGGGCGCGCGACAAGCGATTGAGCGGGTTGGGTGAAGCGGGCAGGTGGCTTGTGGGGAGCGCCTGAGCGTGTTTTTGCGGGTGTGGGTGTTGTTCCACCTGACTACGTGGCGTCAGCTCGGCAGGTTGGAGGGCGGGTATGGCAGTGGGTAGCGGCAGACCATTGATCATCGGGTGTCCTTTTTGCTCATGCGTTGAAGGCCGTCCCTCTATCGATTAGATGAGGGGGCTTTCGCTGAGTGGCAGTGGGCTCGATGAGGTTCCTGTGGCGTTTTGCAAAACCAGGCCGTTTCACTGACGAATATCTATTCGGCGTGTTTCGAGGGGGCCAGGGTTAAGCCAGGTTCTGCTCGGTCAGCCGCTGCACCGCCAGGCGCCGGTAGTGTGAGGGTGTCATGCCCTTGAGCTGCTGGAAGCGTCGATTGAAGTTGGAGATATTGTTGAAGCCCGACTCAAAGCACACGTCGGTCACCGCCTTGTCGCCATCGGCCAGCAGTTCGCAGGATTTGCTGATACGCAAGCGGTTCACAAACTCGATAAACGTGCGCCCGGTCGCCTGTTTGAACACCCTGGAGAAGTAGGTCGGCTTCATGCCCAGGTATTCGGCGACTTCCTCCAGCGACAACTCCCGCGCGTAATGCGCAAAAATGTAGTCCACCGCGCGGTTGGTGCGGTCAATGCTGTGCTCATCGGCAAGTTGCGGCGTAGTGACGCCGGACAGCAGTTGGTAGTCCTCACAGGCGCTCAACACTTCCAGCAAGATAAAGAAGTGCCCCAGGCGCGCCATGCCTTGGGCGTCCTCGATGCGTTGCATCAAGTTCATGGCTTGAGCGATGGTCTTTTTACAGCGAAATTCGATGCCGTATTGCGCGCGTTCGAGCAACGGCACCAGGCTCTTGAGTTCGGTGAAGATCTGGCTGCCGCCCTCGAACAGCTCGTCGGTGAAGTTCACCAGCATGTCGCGCTTGGGCACCACCTCGTCTTCCTCCACCTGGCTGATCCAGTTGTGGGGCAGGTTGGGGCCGGTGAGGAACAGGCTTTGCGGGTAGAAGTTGCCGATGTAATCGCCGATAAACACCTTGCCTGCGCTGGCGACGATCAGGTGCAGCTCGTATTCCTTGTGGAAATGCCAGCGCACCAGTGGGCAGGGGAAGCCGTGCTGGCGATAGATGATGGACAGACCGTTGTGATCGTCCATCAACTCGTAGGAAGGGTCGGTGATTCGCGTTGCTCGGGTCATGCTGCCGTCGCTTTATTGTGGTTGCTGCCTGGGATAATGCCCCCTCGCGCGCAACCTCGCCAGCGTCAGTGCTTATACGTTGCGGTTTTTAGCCTCGATCCACTGGGACATGTACTGCGTACTCTTATGCGCATGGTGGCGCAGCATGCTGCCGATGAAGTTGTCGCGGCGATGGGCCGAAAGGTTGCTGCGGCACTGCTCCAGGCATTCCACCAGCGCCGGGCCGTGGATGGCCAAGTCATAGCGACGGGCCAGCAATCGGCGGCCGTTTTCTTGGGCCTGGGTCCAGCGTTCACGGTCTTGATACAGCGCCACGGCAGCTGCGGCCAGGGCTTGCGCGTTGTGCTCAATCGCACCCGGCCACGGTTGCTCATCGCCCATGCCTTCGGCGCCAATCGGCGTGGTGATATTCGGCGTGCCGCACAGCATGGCATCGGCCAGCTTGCCCTTGATGCCGGCGCCAAAACGCAGCGGCGCCAGGCAGATGCGCGCGGCGCTCATCACCGCGAGTGCATCTTCGGCCCAGTTCATCACGTGAAAACCCTGGGCGGGGCTATGCAGGGCGGTGGCCTTGGGCGGTGTGTAGGAACCGTAGATATGCAGTTGAGCGCCCGGCAATTGCTGGCGGATCAGCGGCCAGAGGCTGTTCTTCATCCACAACACCGCATCCCAGTTGGGCGCGTGGCGGAAATTGCCGATGCTGAGGAAATGCGCGCGGTCTTCGAACGGTGTGAAGGCCTCGGTCGGCGGCTCCAGCATCAGCGGGCACCAGTGGAGCAGGGCGGTCAGCACCTTGAACTGCTCGGTGAGCAGCCGGGCTTCGACGTCGGAGATCATTAGGCTGATGTCGCAGCGCAAAATCGCCGCGATCTCGCGCTTGGCCACGTCGGTGTCGGCCATCCGTTGAAATTCATCCTGCAGCGCAGGGGCGAACAGCGGGCTGAAGTCGTCGTCGTGAGGATGCGCCTTGAGGTGGTCCTTGAGGCGCTGCTGGCGGGCGTCGCGCAGGCTTTGCAGGTCGCAGGTCTCCAGCACGCGCAGGGCGTCGGGGCAGTGCTTTTCCACACGCCAGCCGAACTGTTCTTCCATCATGAAACGGTCGAACAGCACGATATCCGGGGCCAGTTCGCGGATAAAGTCATCGAAACTGCTGTTATTCAGCGCGATGGCGCATTCGGTGATGCCCAGCGCTGGCAAATCGGCCTTGTGCTCGCCAACCGTCGCGGGGCTGGCGAAGGTAACGTCCCAACCTTGTGTCAGAAAGGTCTCGAGAATTTGCATCATGTGCCCGCCGGCAGCCGAGGAACGGGGTTCCGGCCAGACATAACCAATGACCAGGACTGTGGTGGCGGGCTGATTCATCAACGACGGTTTCCTTGCAGGGTGGGCGAAAAGCGCGCAATTAAACCATAGCTGCCGTCGCCAAGGCGTCGGCATGACAATTTACGTTCGGGCATAGGTAGCTACGGCAGTTTGTGGTTAACTTCTGCGTCTCGATTTCGTTTAATCAAACCCAGCATAAGGATTCCGTTCATGGCCCAAGTCACCCTTCGTGGTAACCCTGTCCAGGTTGAAGGCGAATTGCCTAAAACCGGTTCCACCGCCCCAGATTTCGCCCTGACCACCGTCGAACTGTCGGAAGCGACCCTGGAAACTTTCGCCGGCAAGCGCAAAGTGTTGAACATCTTCCCAAGCGTTGACACCCCGACCTGCGCGACTTCGGTACGCAAGTTCAACGCCCAGGCCAACGATGTGAGCAACACTGTCGTGCTGTGCATCTCCTCTGACCTGCCGTTTGCCCAGAAACGTTTCTGCGGCACTGAGGGTCTGGACAACGTGCTGAGCCTGTCGGATTTCCGCGACCCAGGCTTCGCCGTCGACTACGGTGTGTCTATCGTTGATGGCCCACTGAAAGCCCTGACCGCCCGTGCCGTGGTGGTACTGGACGAGAACAACAACGTGCTGCACAGCGAATTGGTCAGCGAAATCGGCCAAGAGCCAAACTACGAAGCGGCCCTGGCTGTTTTGAAGTAACTGTTTCAGCGCATTACTGTCTTTTCGCAGTAACACGCTTGATAGATGATTGCGGCCTGGCCTAGTCCAGGCCGTTTTCATTTAGAGTCAGCGGCTTAGCTAAATAGCGACTGGACTAAGGCCAGAAGTTAAAAGTTGTAAGTCCAAGGTAAATTGCCGGTAAAGGCGCTTTTCTTAATGCGCCCCAGTGCTTATCTTTCAGCCTCCTAAAGAAGAAGCTCTCGCGCCCAATGGTTGATCACTCGATGCAATCCTCCCCCCGCAACTCCCGTCGCTGGCTGTTCGGCCTGCTCGTGCTGCTGGTTATCGCCGGCCTGTGCTGGAAGTTCTGGCCTGCCAGCCATAAGGATGGCGCCGCCCAGAAACCGGCCGGGCACACCGGCAAGACGGGGATGGCGCGCCCTGGCTTCGGCGGTTCCACCGGCCCGGTGCCGGTGCGTGTGGCACCGGCGGTGCTGGGGGAATTCCCGGTGTACTACAAGGCCTTGGGCACGGTGACCGCGCTCAACACCATTAATGTACGCAGCCGGGTGGGCGGTGAGCTGGTGAAGATCGCCTTTGAAGAAGGGCAGATGGTCAAGGCCGGTGACCTGCTGGCGGAAATCGACCCGCGCAGCTACCAGAACGCCTTGCTTCAGGCTCAGGGCACGCTGATGCAAAACCAGGCCCAGCTGAAAAACGCCCAGGTTGACGTGCAGCGTTACCGCGACTTGTATGCCCAGGACAGTATCGCCAAACAGACCCTGGACACCGCCGAAGCACTCGTCCTGCAATACCAGGGCACGGTCAAGACCAACCAGGGCGCGGTGGACGACGCCAAGCTCAACCTCGAATTCACCAAGATCCGTGCGCCGATCAGCGGCCGGGTGGGCTTGCGTCAGGTCGATGTGGGCAATTTGGTGGCCGCCAACGACACCACCTTCCTCGCGGTGATCACCCAGACCCAGCCGATCAGCGTGGTCTTTACCCTGCCGGAAAGCACCCTGGACACCGTGCTCGCCCGTTACCACGCCGGCAACAAGCTGCCGGTGGAAGCCTGGGACCGTGGCGACACAAAAAAACAGGCAGTCGGCGTGCTGCAGAGCCTGGATAACCAGATTGACGTGACCACCGGCACCCTGAAATTCAAGGGCCGTTTCGATAACAAGGACCAGGCGCTGTTCCCTAACCAGTTCGTCAACGTGCGCCTGCTGGCCGATACCTTGCACAACGTAGTGCTGGCGCCGTCCGCTGCGATCCAGTTCGGCAACAACGGCACCTTTGTCTACAAGCTCGATGGCGACAAGAAGGTCAAGGTCCAACCTTTGGTGGTCGGTGACACCGACGGCGACAACACCGTGATCAAGGAAGGTTTGGTCGCGGGTGACCGCGTCGTCATGGAAGGCACCGACCGCCTGAAGGAAGGCAGCGAAATCGAAGTGGTCAACGACAGCACTGAAGTGCCGACCACGCCGACCGAACACCTGCAAGGCAAACCCGCGGCGAAAGGGGAGACCGGCGCTGACGCCGGCAAGGCGCAAAAGGTCGGTTCATGAACCTGTCGCGCCTGTTTATCCTTCGCCCGGTTGCCACTACGCTGAGCATGCTGGCCATTGTCCTGGCCGGTATTATTTCGTATCGCTTGCTGCCGGTTTCGGCCTTGCCCCAGGTGGATTACCCGACGATCCGGGTAATGACTCTGTACCCCGGCGCCAGCCCCGATGTGATGACCAGCGCGGTAACAGCGCCGCTTGAGCGCCAGTTCGGGCAAATGCCCGGGCTGACCCAGATGGCGTCGACCAGCTCCGGCGGTGCGTCGGTGCTCACGCTGCGTTTCAACCTCGACATCAATATGGATGTTGCCGAGCAACAGGTGCAGGCCGCGATCAACGCGGCAACCAACCTGTTGCCCAAGGATTTGCCGGCGCCGCCGGTCTACAACAAGGTCAACCCGGCGGACACCCCGGTGCTGACCCTGGCGATCACGTCCAAGACCATGCTGCTGCCCAAGCTCAATGACTTGGTGGACACGCGCATGGCGCAAAAAATTGCGCAGATCAGTGGCGTCGGCATGGTCAGCATCGCCGGTGGCCAGCGCCAGGCCGTGCGCATCAAGGTCAACCCCGAGGCCCTGGCCGCCAATGGCTTGAACCTGTCGGACGTGCGCACCCTGATTGCTGCCTCCAACGTCAACCAGCCCAAGGGTAACTTCGACGGCCCCACGCGGGTGTCGATGCTCGACGCCAACGACCAGTTGGTCTCGCCCGAGCAATATGCCGAATTGATCCTGGCCTACAACAACGGCGCGCCGTTACGCCTTAAAGATGTGGCGCAGATCGTCGACGGTGCCGAAAACGAGCGCCTTGCCGCCTGGGCCAACGAAAACCAGGCCGTGCTGTTGAATGTCCAGCGCCAGCCGGGCGCCAACGTGATTGAGGTGGTCGACCGTATCAAGGCGTTGCTGCCGAGCATCACCGACAACCTGCCGGCCGGCCTTGAGGTCACAGTGCTCACCGACCGCACCCAGACCATCCGCGCCTCGGTTACCGATGTGCAACACGAATTGCTGATCGCCATTGCCCTGGTGGTGATGGTGACGTTCCTGTTCCTGCGCCGCTTCAGCGCCACGATCATTCCGTCGATTGCCGTACCGCTGTCGCTGATCGGCACCTTTGGCGTGATGTACCTGGCGGGTTTCTCCATCAACAACCTGACACTGATGGCCCTGACCATCGCCACCGGCTTTGTGGTGGACGATGCCATCGTGATGCTGGAGAACATCTCACGTTACATCGAAGAGGGCGAGACGCCGCTCAATGCGGCGCTCAAGGGCGCCAAGCAGATTGGCTTCACCTTGATTTCCCTGACGCTGTCGTTGATTGCGGTGTTGATCCCGCTGCTGTTCATGGCTGACGTGGTCGGGCGGCTGTTCCGCGAATTCGCCATCACCCTGGCGGTGGCAATCCTGATTTCCCTGGTGGTCTCGCTGACCCTCACGCCGATGATGTGCGCGCGCCTGCTCAAGCGTGAACCCAAGGAAGAAGACCAGAGCCGTTTCTACAAGGCCAGCGGCGCGTGGATCGACTGGTTGATCGCGCGTTATGCAAGCATGTTGCAGTGGGTACTCAAGCACCAGCCGCTGACCCTGCTGGTGGCTATCGCTACCCTGGGCCTGACCGTGGTGCTGTACCTGGTGGTGCCCAAGGGCTTTTTCCCGGTGCAGGACACCGGGGTGATCCAGGGCATTTCCGAGGCGCCGCAGTCGATTTCGTTTGCTGCCATGAGCCAGCGTCAGCAGGAATTGGCCAAGGTCATCCTGGCTGACCCGGCGGTGGACAGCCTGTCGTCCTACATTGGCGTGGATGGCGATAACGCCACCCTCAACAGCGGGCGCCTGCTGATCAACCTCAAGGCCCACGGCCAGCGCGACTTGAGCGCGGCCCAGGTGATCACGCGGTTGCAGCCGCAAATCGACAAGCTGGTGGGCATTCGCCTGTTCATGCAGCCGGTGCAAGACCTGACCATCGAAGACCGTGTGAGCCGCACTCAGTACCAATTCAGCATGTCCTCGCCCGATGCCGAGCTGTTGGCGCTGTGGAGCGATAAGCTGGTGCACACCTTGCGTCAGTTGCCGGAACTCACCGACGTCGCCAGCGACCTGCAGGACAAAGGCCTGCAAGTGTTCCTGGTGATTGACCGCGACGCTGCCTCGCGCCTGGGCGTGAGTGTGTCGACCATCACCGACGCGCTGTACGACGCCTTCGGCCAGCGGCAGATTTCCACCATTTACACTCAGGCCAGCCAGTACCGCGTGGTGCTGCAGGCGCAGTCCGGTGAAACCCTCGGCCCTGCGGCGCTGAACCAGATCTATGTGAAAACCACCGACGGCGGCCAAGTGCGGCTGTCGAGCCTGGCCCACGTGGAGCAACGCCAGGCGCAGTTGGCGATCTCGCACATCGGCCAGTTCCCGGCGGTGATGATGTCGTTCAACCTGGCCCCCGGCGTCGCGCTGGGTAAAGGCGTGGAGCTGATCAACCAGACCCAGAAAGACATCGGCATGCCGATCGGCGTGCAGACCCAGTTCCAGGGCGCGGCACAGGCCTTTGAAGCGTCGCTGTCGAGCACCTTGTTGCTGATCCTGGCGGCGGTGGTGACCATGTACATCGTGCTCGGCGTGCTCTACGAGAGCTATATCCACCCGATCACCATCCTCTCGACCTTGCCGTCGGCTGCGGTGGGGGCCTTGCTGGCGTTGCTGCTCAGCGGCAATGACCTGGGCATGATTGCGATCATCGGCATCATCTTGCTGATCGGTATCGTGAAAAAGAACGCGATCATGATGATCGACTTCGCCCTCGACGCCGAACGCAACCAAGGCCTGGACCCGCAGACCGCGATTTATCAGGCGGCGCTGTTGCGTTTCCGGCCGATCCTGATGACCACCTTGGCGGCCTTGTTTGGCGCGGTGCCATTGATGTTGGCCACCGGTTCCGGCGCCGAGTTGCGCCAGCCGCTGGGCCTGGTGATGGTTGGCGGCTTGCTGGTGAGCCAGGTCTTGACCCTGTTCACCACGCCGGTGATCTACCTGTATTTTGATCGTCTGGGCCGTCGCTGGCGCAAAGAGCCGCAAAGCCTGGAGCCGGTTGAGTCATGAACCTGTCCGGACCGTTTATTCGCCGGCCGGTAGCGACCATGCTGCTGAGCCTGGCGATCATGTTGCTGGGCGGCGTCAGCTTCAATTTGCTGCCGGTGTCGCCGCTGCCGCAGATCGACTTTCCGGTGATCGTGGTCTCGGCCAGCTTGCCCGGCGCCAGCCCCGAGGTGATGGCGTCCACCGTGGCCACGCCGCTGGAGCGCTCGTTCGGTGCGATTGCCGGTATCACCACCATGAGCAGTTCGTCGAGCCAGGGCTCGACGCGGGTGATCCTGGCGTTCGACTCCGACCGAGATATCAACGGTGCGGCGCGTGAAGTGCAGGCGGCGATCAACGCCTCGCGCAACCTATTGCCCAGCGGCATGCGCAGCATGCCGACCTACAAGAAGATCAACCCGTCCCAGGCACCGATCATGGTGCTGTCGCTGACCTCCGACGTGCTGCAAAAGGGCCAGTTGTATGACCTGGCGTCGACGATCCTCTCGCAAAGCCTGTCCCAGGTGCCGGGTGTGGGCGAAGTGCAAATCGGCGGCAGCTCCTTGCCGGCGGTGCGTATCGAGCTGGAACCCAAGGCCCTCGACCAGTACGGTGTGGCCCTGGACGATGTGCGCAACACCATCGCCAACGCCAACCAGCGCCGGCCCAAGGGTTCGTTGGAAGACGGCGAGCGTAACTGGCAGATCCAAGCCAACGACCAGCTGGAAAAAGCCAAGGATTACGAACCGCTGCTGATTCGCTACCAGAATGGCGCGGCCTTGCGCCTGGGCGATGTGGCGAAGATCAGCGACGGCGTGGAAGACCGTTACAACAGCGGCTTTTTCAACAATGATTCGGCGGTGCTGCTGGTGATCAACCGCCAGTCCGGCGCCAACATCATCGAGACGGTCCGGCAGATCAAGGCGCAGTTGCCGGCGTTGCAGGCGGTGCTGCCGTCCAGCGTCAAGCTCAACCTGGCCATGGACCGCTCGCCGGTGATCACCGCCACCTTGCATGAAGCCGAGATGACCTTGCTGATTGCCGTGACCCTGGTGGTGCTGGTGGTGTACCTGTTCCTGGGTAACTTCCGCGCCTCGTTGATCCCGACCTTGGCGGTGCCGGTGTCGCTGGTGGGCACCTTTGCGGTGATGTACCTGTTCGGTTTCTCGTTGAACAACTTCTCGCTGATGGCCTTGATCCTGGCCACCGGTTTGGTGGTGGACGATGCCATCGTGGTGCTGGAGAACATTTCCCGGCATATCGACGACGGCGTGCCGCCAATGAAGGCGGCGTACCTGGGCGCGCAGGAAGTCGGCTTTACCTTGCTGTCGATGAACGTGTCGCTGGTGGCAGTGTTCCTGTCGATCCTGTTTATGGGCGGCATCGTCACCAACCTGTTCCGGGAGTTTTCCATCACCTTGTCGGCGGCGATCATCGTTTCGCTGATCGTCTCGCTGACCTTGACCCCGATGCTCTGCGCGCGCTGGCTCAAGCCGCATGTCAAAGGCCAGATGACCGGTTTGCAGCGCTGGAGCCACAGGGTCAACGAGCGCATGGTTGCGGTCTATGCCACCAGCCTGGACTGGGTGCTGCGCCACCGGCGCCTGACCCTGCTGAGCCTGTTGCTCACCGTGGGCGTGAACATCGCGTTGTACGTGGTGGTGCCGAAAACCTTCATGCCGCAGCAGGACACCGGCCAGTTGATCGGTTTTGTGCGTGGCGACGATGGGCTGTCGTTCAGTGTGATGCAGCCCAAGATGGAGATCTTCCGCCAGGCGGTCTTGAAAGACCCGGCGGTGCTCAGCGTGGCCGGGTTTATCGGCGGCAACAGCGGCACCAACAACGCGGTGATGCTGGTGCGCCTCAAGCCGATCGCTGAGCGCAAGCTCTCGGCCCAGGCGGTGATCGAACGTATCCGCAAGGAAGTCCCGCTGGTACCGGGTGGGCGTCTGTTCCTGATGGCCGACCAGGACCTGCAATTTGGCGGCAGCCGCGACCAGACCAGCGCGCAATATTCCTACATCCTGCAAAGCGGCGATTTGGCCGCGTTGCGCCTGTGGTACCCGAAAGTGGTCGCGGCCCTGCGTGAGCTGCCGGAGCTGACCGCCATCGACGCCCGTGAGGGCCGTGGTGCGGCGCAGGTGACGCTGATGGTCGACCGCGATCAGGCCAAGCGCCTGGGCATCGACATGAGCATGGTCACGGCGGTGCTGAACAACGCCTACAGCCAGCGGCAGATCTCCACCATCTATGACAGCCTCAACCAGTACCAGGTGGTGATGGAGGTCAACCCCAAATATGCCCAGGACCCGATTACCCTGAACCAGATGCAGGTGATCACGGCCACCGGCGCGCGGGTGCCACTGTCGACCATTGCCCATTACGAAAACAGCCTGGCCGATGACCGCGTCAGCCATGAAGGCCAGTTCGCCTCGGAAGACATTGCCTTCGACATGGCGCCTGGGGTGACGGTTGAGCAGGGCACGGCCGCCATCGAGCGGGCGATTGCCAAGGTGGGCTTGCCCGAAGATGTGATCGCCAAGATGGCCGGCACCGCCGATGCCTTCGCGGCGACCCAGAAGGGCCAGCCATTCATGATTCTCGGCGCGCTGGTGGCGGTGTACTTGGTGCTGGGCATTCTGTATGAAAGTTACATTCACCCGCTGACCATCCTCTCGACCTTGCCGTCGGCCGGTGTCGGCGCGTTGCTCTCGATCTACTTACTGGGTGGCGAGTTCAGCCTGATCTCGCTGCTGGGGTTGTTCCTGCTGATCGGGGTGGTGAAAAAGAACGCGATCCTGATGATCGACCTGGCCCTGCAACTGGAGCGCCACGACGGCATGAGCCCGTTGGAATCGATTCGCAGCGCCTGCTTGTTGCGGCTGCGGCCGATCCTGATGACCACACTCGCCGCGATCCTCGGCGCCTTGCCGCTGCTGCTGGGCTCCGGCGACGGCGCGGAAATGCGCCAGCCGCTGGGCCTGACCATTATCGGCGGCCTGGTGTTCAGCCAGATCCTGACCCTTTACACCACCCCGGTGGTTTACCTCTATCTCGACCGCGCGCGCCACCGCTTCAACGCCTGGCGCGGTGTGCGTACCGATGCTGCCTTGGACACTGCGCTATGACCGATTCAACGTTTGCCAAATTGGCCATGAGCATGCCCCGTGGTTCCCGCGTCGCCAGCCTGGTGCTGTGCGCGGCCTTGCTCAGCGCCTGCGCCATCGGCCCCGATTACAAACGGCCGGAGGTGGTCGAGCCGGTGCAATTCAAGGAGGCCCAGGGCTGGAGTCAGGCGACGCCGAGTGATTCCCTGGCCCGTGGCGCCTGGTGGGAGCTGTACGGCGACCGCCAACTGAACGACCTGGTGACACGCCTGAACAACTCCAACCAGACCGTGGCCCAGGCCGAAGCACGTTTTCGCCAGGCCCAGGCGCAGGTGCGCAGCGCGCGCGGTGCGTTTTTTCCGACGGTGGACTTGAGCGCCGGCAAGACCCGCGCCAGCCAGGGCACTGGTAGCAGTAATGCGAGCCTCAGCAGTTCCAGCAGCGGTATTCGCGACACGCTCAACGCGCAATTGGGCGTGAGTTGGGAGGCGGACGTGTGGGGCAAATTGCGCCGTGGCCTGGAGGCCAATGAAGCGACTGCCGAGGCCAGTTCGGCGGACCTGGCGGCGATGCGTTTGAGCCAGCAATCGGAGCTGGTGCAGGACTACCTGCAATTGCGGGTCATGGATGAACAGACGCGCTTGTTGCAAGCCACACTGGACACTTACCAGCGCTCGCTGAAAATGACTGAAAACCAATACCGCGCCGGTGTGTCGGGCAAGGATGCGATCGCCCAGGCGCAAACACAGCTCAAGACGACCCAGGCGAGCCTGATCGACTTGATCTGGCAGCGTGCACAACTGGAGAATGCCATTGCGGTGTTGATCGGTGAGGCGCCAGCCAATTTCAACCTGGCCGTGAGCAAGGATATTCCTGCATTGCCGCAGATTCCCGTGAGCTTGCCGTCGCAATTGCTGGAGCGTCGTCCGGATATTGCTTCGGCTGAGCGGTCGGTGATGGCTGCCAACGCGAATATTGGTGTGGCCAAGGCGGCCTATTATCCGGATTTGACCTTGAGCTTGGCGGGTGGGTATTCCAGCAGTACTTATGCGAATTGGATCAGTTTGCCTAATCGGTTTTGGTCGGTTGGGCCTAAGTTGGCGATGACGTTGTTCGACGGTGGGCAGCGGTCGGCGGAGGTTGATCGGACTGTGGCGTCTTATGACGAGACGGTGGCTAAGTATCGCCAGACGGTGCTGGATGGGTTCCGTGAGGTGGAAAACTACATGGTGCAGTTGAAGGTGCTGGAAGACGAGGCGGTCGTCAGTAACGAAGCCTTGGATGCGGCGCGTGAATCGCTGCGGTTGACCGAGAACCAGTATAAGGCGGGGTTGATTGCTTATCTGGATGTGGTGACGGTGCAGGCTACGGCGCTTAGTAATGAGCGGACGGTGCTGACGTTGTTGCAGACGCGGTTGGTGGCGAGTGTGCAGTTGATTGCTGCCTTGGGTGGTGGGTGGGATGGGCAGACGTCGGTTGCTGGCAAGGAGTGACTGAGTACATATCCGTTATTTGGGTAACGGCTGAAATG
>NZ_JBJGXU010000076.1:0-25539 GCF_045447305.1 Pseudomonas sp. D47
CTACGAAGCCGTTACCGCAGCAACGGATATGTACTCATATATACCTAAAAAACTCGTCATCGGCCTAGCACGACACAAAAAGTTGTGTAGATACCGATGCTGCGATGGGGCCATCACAGACACCAGCAATCACTCCACCCGAGTTTCCCCGGTGTACACCAAGGTATGCCGGCAGCGCCGACACAAATACCGTCGCCCCTGGTTTACCAACCCATGGCGCTGGGCCGAAAACGGGAAATCACTGTCGGCACACGGGCAGCGGTAGATATACCGGGTCACTTGCCGACGTTTGATTTCATAGGTGTGGCAGCGATCCGGCGGCAGTTCGTAAACCCCACGCATGATCAATTGCCATTCCTCACCATGGGGCTGAATGCGCTCGCCAAACAATTGGTGGGCGATCAGGTGCGCCACTTCGTGGGCCACGGTCTGTTTAAGGAAATGTTGGCTGTTTTCGCGGTACAACTGTGGGTTGAAGCGCAGCAGGTTCTCGTGCAAATGCGCGACACCGGCCTTCTGGCCCCGCAGCTTGAGGCTGACCTGGGGGCGTTTGAAGCTTCGTTTAAAAAAGGATTCGGCTTGCAGGAAACAATCTTCGACGCGGGTATTGAGTTGCTCGGGCATGCTGACCATCTCTCCAGAGGCGTCCAGTATGCCGCAAAAGCCGGTGTTTCCGAATCTGTCAGGCGCCGAATGGTCATGCATAACGCACAAAGCCACCTTGCGGTGGCTTTGCCTACGGTTTTATCCGCCTAGTTGGTGTAAATCGGACCAACGCCCAAGCCCCAGACGATCACGGTAAACGCCATGATTGCCACCAGCACCACCAAGCCTACAGCGAGCACTGAACTGGAAAACAGGAAGCCCTCGTCCGGGTCGATGCTCATGAATGTCGGCAACCCCACATAGAGCAGGTACACCGTGTAACAGATGGCCGCCGTGCCCACGACCATCCCCAGCCACATATGCGGATAGAGCGCTGACAGCCCGCCGATAAACAGCGGTGTCGCGGTGTAGGTGGCAAACGCCACACAGCGCGCCATGCTGGGGCTGGCGTCGTAGGTACGGGCCATCCAGTGAATGAACGCGCCCATCACCGCCACGCCGCCGAGCATGGCTGCGTACGACATGATCGTCATCCACAACGCACTTTCCTGGGTCAACATGACCGGGGCACGGTTGCCGATGACCCAGCCGACCTGTGTGGTGCCGATAAACGCGGAAACGGCGGGGATCGCCGCCAGAATCAGGGTGTGAGTGAGGTACATGTGGCCGATACTTTCTTCTTTATCGCCACGAATTTCCCGCCATTCCTGGTCGGGATGGGTAAACAGCCCCACGACGTGATGGATCATGCCAGTCACTCCTGTCGTTATTACCATCGCCCCCCATCGGAGCGCCCACGGGCCAAATGGCCTCAAAGGTCCTGGATAGTTATATGCGACCTTAAGTCGCAGTATAGGAAGTGATGACCGGAAAAACTGTAGGGCTTTAGAGCAAATTGCGCTGTAAACAGTGGCGCTAATCGCGCTGAGGTCTGTCAGTAATGACTCGGTCGACTGTGGGCGCTGGCTTGCCTGCCCCCACATTGGAACTCGGTCAGTCATGAAGGTAAAATAACCGGCTTTTCGTCACACACCTTTAGCGGATCCAAGCGCCATGGGCACTCTTACGGTCAACCAGAACAAACTGCAAAAACGCCTGCGTCGCCTGGCCGGTGAAGCGGTCGCCGATTTCAACATGATCGAGGAGGGCGACAAGATCATGGTCTGCCTCTCCGGCGGCAAAGACAGCTACACCCTGCTTGACGTACTGCTGCACCTGCAAAAGGTCGCACCGATCAAGTTCGAGATCGTCGCCGTCAACATGGACCAGAAACAACCAGGCTTTCCCGAGCACGTGCTACCGGCCTATCTGAAAGCATTGGGCATCGAGTACCACATCGTCGAAAAAGACACCTACTCGGTGGTCAAGGAGCTGATCCCGGAAGGCAAGACCACCTGCTCGCTGTGCTCGCGCCTGCGCCGTGGCACCCTGTACACCTTTGCCGATGAGATCGGCGCGACCAAGATGGCGCTCGGTCACCACCGCGATGACATCGTCGAAACCTTCTTTCTCAATATGTTCTTCAACGGCTCGCTCAAGGCTATGCCGCCCAAGCTGCGCGCCGATGACGGGCGCAACGTGGTGATCCGCCCGCTGGCGTATTGCAACGAGAAGGACATCCAGGCCTACTCCGACCTCAAGCAATTCCCGATCATCCCGTGCAACCTGTGCGGCTCCCAGGAGAACCTGCAGCGCCAGGTGGTCAAGGACATGCTGGTGGACTGGGAGCGCAAGACCCCGGGCCGTACCGAAAGCATCTTCCGCAGCCTACAGAATGTGCAGCCGTCGCAGTTGGCTGACCGCAACCTGTTCGACTTCACCCGCCTTAAAATCGACGAGACTGCCGCCTCGCGTTTCGTCAATGTTGTGAACCTCTAAGACGTTTCAACGCTCTGAAAGACGGCGCTCACGGGCGCCGTTTTCAATTCAATTGCCAGGAGAGGGCATGCGCGATTACAAGTGGCTGCACGAATATTGTCTGAACCGCTTCGGTTCAGCGGCCGAGCTGGAAGCCCACCTGCCTGTACCCAAGACCCCGGCGCAATTGCGCAAGATCAGTGATGATCGCTACCTCTCGACCCTGGCGCTGCGCGTATTCCGTGCAGGCTTGAAGCACAGCGTGGTGGACGGCAAGTGGCCGGCGTTCGAGCAGGTTTTCTTCGGCTTCGACCCGGAAAAGGTCGTGCTGATGGGCGCCGAGCACCTGGAGCGGCTGATGCAGGACACGCGCATCATCCGTCACCTGGGCAAGCTCAAGAGCGTACCGCGCAATGCGCAGATGATCCTCGACATCGAGCAGGAAAAGGGCAGCTTCGGCGCGTTTATCGCCGAGTGGCCGGTGACCGATATCGTCGGGTTATGGAAATACCTGAGCAAGCACGGCCACCAGTTGGGCGGGCTGTCGGCGCCGCGTTTCTTGCGCATGGTGGGCAAAGACACGTTTGTGCCGAGCTATGACGTGGTGGCGGCGTTGAATGCGCAGAAGATTGTCGACAAAGTGCCGACCAGCCTGCGGGACTTGGCGACGGTGCAGGGCGCGTTTAACCAGTGGCATGCCGAGAGTGGGCGGCCGATGTGCCAGTTGTCGATGATGTTGGCTTACACCGTCAACCATTGAGACCGAGGTGATGCCTTCGCGAGCAAGCCCGCTCCCACATTCGACCGCATTCCAAAGGATGTACGCGGACAAATGTGGGAGCGGGCTTGCTCGCGAAGACTGACTATCAGGCGCCGAATCTCTATCAGGCCTCAGCCAACCGCCGATTCAACTGATGCCGCCACCGCACATACAACAACGCGGTGCAAAACACCGCCAGGCTCGCGAGCATTTCCAGCACCCCGAACCACTGTCGGTTCGGGTCATACGCGGCCAGCGCGCCCTTGATGAAATACAAATTCACCGCAAAGCACATCCACGAATGCCCGCGTGCGCTGCCCAGCAGCATCCCCGGCGCCAGCACCAGCAGCGGCACCAGTTCGATCAGCAGGATCACCCATGGGCGCGCGCCGTGCAGGTCGGCGATGAACAGGTAATACCCGCACAGCAACCCCACCAACCCAAGAAACGCCAGCAGGCTCAGCGCGCGTGCGACCTTGACCCGGGGTTCCAGCCACGCCTGGGGCGGTAGGACCTTAGGCTTTCTGGCCACGGCCGTTCTCCAGCAGTGTGGCGGTGTTGGCCAGGCGCAGGCCGAGGGCGCGGCACAGGGTGATTTCGTGCGGGTCGAGCAGGCGCTTGCCGTCGGGCCCGGCGTGGTGGCTGGCGCCATACGGCGTGCCGCCTCCTTGGGTGTCGAGCAGCGCTTGTTCGCTGTAAGGCAGGCCAGTGATCAGCATGCCGTGGTGCAGCAACGGCAACAGCATCGACATCAGCGTGGTTTCCTGGCCGCCGTGCAAGCTGGCGGTGGAGGTGAACACGCCGGCCGGCTTGCCGACGAGGGCGCCGGTCAGCCACAGGTTGCTGGTGCCGTCGAGGAAATACTTGAGCGGCGCGGCCATGTTGCCAAAACGCGTCGGGCTGCCAAGGGCCAGGGCCGAGCAGTTTTTCAGGTCATCGAGGCTTGCATACAGCGCGCCTTCGTCCGGAATGCTTGGCGCCACGGCTTCGCACTCGGTAGAAATCGCCGGCACGGTACGCAGTCGCGCTTCCATCCCGCCCTGCTCGATGCCCCGGGCAATCTGCCGGGCCATTTCGCTCACCGAGCCATTGCGGCTGTAATACAACACCAGCACATACGGCGCGGTCACGGCAGCAGCTCCAGCACGTTTTCCGGCGGGCGGCCAATGACGGCTTTATCGGCGGTTTCCAGGATCGGGCGTTCCATCAGCTTGGGATGTTCGGCGATGGCAACAATCAGTTGCGTTTCACTGAGGCTGGCGTCGGCCAGGTTGAGGGTTTTGTATTCGTCTTCGCCGGTGCGCAGCAGTTGGCGCGCGCTGATGCCCAGTTTGGTCAGCAGGGCCTTTATTTGCGCGGCATTCAGCGGCGTTTCCAGGTAGCGCACGACGGTGGGATTCAGGCCGCGGGCTTCCAGCAGTTCGAGCGCACCGCGGGATTTCGAACAGCGCGGGTTGTGATAAAGCGTCAGATCGGTCATGTGCGGGTCGCATCTTGCGTAAGGTGGCGGGTATTCTACCTGCGCAGCGTCCCGTCCTTAAACCGTAAGAGGCGATAGGTCGCAGCCAACGTTCATTTTTTGCGAAGGATTACCCCATGACAAGGCGACTGATCGGTGCATTGGCGATCATCACAACCCTGCTGCTAAGCGGCTGCGGTAACGACTACGGCGTTGACCAGTACGGCAAGAAAGTCGCGTCCGAACGCTTGGACAAGCAATGGGCGGTGGTCAACTACTGGGCCGAATGGTGTGGCCCGTGCCGCACGGAAATTCCGGAACTCAATGCCCTGGCCGAGCAGTTGAAAGGGCAAAACGTCGGCGTGTTCGGGGTTAACTTCGACAATGTGCAGGGTGAAGAGCTCAAGGTCGCCAGCGAGAAGCTGGGAATCAAGTTCACCGTGCTGGCCCAGAACCCAGAAGCGATTTTTGATATTCCGCGCAGCGAGGCATTGCCGGTGACCTACATCATTGATGACAAGGGCAAGGTGCGGGAACAGTTGATGGGTGAGCAGACGGCGGAAGGGGTGCTCGCCAAACTTAAAGCCTTACGCGGTTAAAAGTGTTGGAGTGGGCTTGCCTGCGATGCGGGCGACCCGGTACGTCTGTGATACCGAGTCGATGCTATCGCAGGCAAGCCAGCTCCCACAGAAAGCCAGTTTGCAATTAAGGCGATCAGCCTTCTTCAAGCCACAACCGAATAGGCTTGCCTTCAGCCGGCCAGAAGCGCGTCTGTTCAATCGGCGAGATATCCCAACGCTGCACGCCTTGCAGGGCCTGGAAGAAGCGGTGCTCCTGCTCCATCAAGGCCTCGGCGCAGAGTTTGCGGGTGCTGCCGATCTTGCCGAAGTTCAGCTTTTCACCCTCGACGGTGTACGGTGCAAACCAGTGGTTGCAGCCGCCATTGCCGTAGGCGCGACCATCGGCGCCGAGGGTGACGGTCAGGTGCGCGTAATCCATCAGCGGCCGTTCGCCAATCCATTCCACCACGTAGCTGTGGTCCTGCTTGAGCTTCACCGCATCGCCGGCGCAGCCGGTTAGGCCAACCCCGACGGCCGCGAGTAGAAGCAGGCCTTTCATTGCGCGGCCTGCTGGCATTTCGGGCAGCGGTGCTTGTCGCCTTCGCTGGCCCAGCCCAGTTCCTTGATGCGCGCGTTGGCAGCCGGCTGCAGCGGCTCTTTGGTCAGCTTGGTTTCCACCGCGAATTCAAACTCCAGCACGCTCTCGCAGCTGTCGCAATTGACCTTCCAGGTGTGAATCTCCAGCTCGCCGAACTTCGGCCCGTGGGCCATGGCGACCCATTGGCCGGCCGGGCGGATGGAGTAGCGCGCGTCACCTTCGACGGTCAGGCGCATCGACAGGGTTTTACTGCCGCGCAGGGTGACGATCAGCACGTCGCCGTGCTTGATCGAGCCACCGTTGCCAGTGACTTGATAACGGCCCGGCACCAGGGCGCGGCATTCGATCAGGGTGTGTTGCGGGCTCAGCAAGCTGAAGCGGAAATCGTGTTCGGCCATGGATCCTCCAAATAGGCGCGGCATCCTATCACGGGTGCCGGCCCATCATGAGCCTGGTATGTGACCGCTGATCAACCTTCGACTCGATTTTGCGGCTGGCCCAAGGCCCATGCGGCAATGTTGCTCAACGTGGTGCCGGCAATCGCCGCCAGGGCCTCGCGGGTAAGGAACGCCTGGTGCGCGGTGATGATTACGTTGGGGAAGGTCAGCAGGCGCGCGAGTACGTCGTCCTGCAGCGGCAGGTCGGAACGGTCCTCGAAAAACAGCTGGGCTTCCTCCTCGTATACATCTAACCCCAGGTAGCCGAGCTGGCCGTCCTTGAGCGCTTCGATCAAGGCCGGGGTGTCCACCAGGCAGCCGCGACCGGTGTTGATCAGCATCGCACCACGTTGCATCTGTGCCAGGGAACCGGCGTTGATCAGGTGTTTGCTGTCGGCGGTCAGCGGGCAGTGCAGGCTGATGATCTGTGCTTGCGCCAGCAGCTCGGGCAGGCTTACGTAGTGGGCGCCGAGGGCCTGGACCTGCGGGTTGGGGAAGGGGTCGTAGGCCAGCAATTGGCAGCCGAACCCGGCCATGATCTTGGCGAAGGTGGCGCCGATCTGCCCGGTGCCGACCACGCCGACCGTTTTACCCACCAAGTCGAAACCGGTCAGCCCGTGCAGGCTGAAATCGCCATCGCGGGTGCGGTTGTAGGCGCGGTGCAGGCGGCGGTTGAGAGCGAGGATCAGGGCCACGGCATGTTCGGCCACCGCGTGGGGCGAGTAGGCCGGCACGCGCACGATGGTCAGGCCTAGGCGCTGGGCGGCGGGCAGGTCGACATGGTTGTAACCGGCCGAGCGCAGGGCAATCAGGCGGGTACCGCCTTTGGCCAACTGCTCCAGCACCGGGGCGCTGAGGTCATCGTTGATAAAGGCGCAGACCACTTCGTGGTGTTCGGCCAGGGCCACGGTGTCGAGGTTGAGCCGGGCGGGCTGAAATTGCAGCTCAATGCCTGCCGGCAGCGGCTCGCCGAGAAAACTGTCGCGGTCGTAGGTCTGGCTGCTGAAAAGAATGACGCGCATGAAAAAAGCTTCCTGCTCTCACTGAATAAATACATAACCCCTATGGGAGCGGGCTTGCCCGCGATGGCGGCGCCTCAGTCGCATGGGGAGTTGACTGACGCACCGCTATCACGGGCAAGCCCGCTCCCACAGAGAAGCTTTAGACGCTGACGCGCGCCTCACTGGCCAACCGGGCAATCGCCATGTCCAGCTCATCCAAGGCGGCCATGGCCTTGGCATCGTCTTGCTTGAGCAAGGTTTCTGCGCGTTGGCAGGCGGCGCGCAATTGCGGCACGCCGCAGTAGCGCGTGGCGCCGTGCAGGCGGTGGACACGTTCAATCAGAGCGTTGTTGTCATTGGCTTCGCGCGCAACGGTAATCGCCAGGCGGTCGGCTTCCAGAGACGCCAGCAACATGGCGAGCATATCGGCGGCCAGGTCGGCCTTGTTGGCAGCCAGGCGCAGGCCTTCCTCATGGTCCAGCACCAGCAGTTTTGTGCTGGCGCCCAGGCCGTCGGCCGCGCGGTCCGGGCCTTGGTTGCGTAGGGCCAGGCCGGTCCATTTCAACACCACTTG
The DNA here is from genome assembly GCF_045447305.1 of Pseudomonas sp. D47. Lineage (NCBI taxonomy): Bacteria > Pseudomonadati > Pseudomonadota > Gammaproteobacteria > Pseudomonadales > Pseudomonadaceae > Pseudomonas > Pseudomonas sp. D47. Next base: position 7,853 of record NZ_JBJGXU010000076.1, read on the forward strand.
GGCCAGTTGGCGTTCGCTGATGGGTTTGGTCAGGTAATCGTCCATGCCGCTTTGCAACAGGGCGCGTTTTTCGTTGGCCATGGCGTGGGCGGTGAGGGCGACTACCGGCAACGGCGTGCCGTGGCGCTCGCTTTCCCACTGGCGGATTGCCTCGGTGCTTTGGCGGCCGTCCATGCCGGGCATTTGTACGTCCATCAATACCAAGTCGAACGTTTCCTGCTTCACGGCGTCGACAGCGGCATAACCGCTTTCCACCGCCTGGACCTTGGCGCCCATATCTTCGAGCAGGGTTTGCACCAGCAGCAGGTTGGCAGGGTTGTCGTCCACGCAAAGCACGCGTGGCGCACGGCTGGACAGTGGCTCGCCGGGTTCGTTGCGCGTAGGGCGTGGGCTGATCAGGTCGGCGAGGGCACGACGCAGCTTGCGTGTGCACGCAGGCTTGGCCTGCAATTGGCTGTTGGGGTTGGGCACCGATTCGTTGAACAACATCTGTTCGGTGGTCGGGCACAGCACCAGCACTTTGCAGCCCAGGTGCTCAAGGTCCCACAGGTGCTGGTTGAGGCGCTCGGGCGGAATGTCATTGGCGGTCACGCCGAGTACCGCCAGGTCAATCGCCTGTTCAGTTTGATGCGCGCTGGTGATGCCGTTGGTCAGGCTTTCCAGGGTGTTGAACGGCGTGACTTCCAGGCCGCAGTCTTCCAGCTGATGTTGCAGCGCCTGGCGTGCCAGTTCGTGGTTTTCCAGCACGGCCACGCGGCGGCCGAGCAGCGGCGGGGAGGGCAGATCGTCGACGTCGTCGCGGGTCTTGGGCAGGTTAAGGCTGATCCAGAATTCCGAGCCTTCGCCCGGTGTGCTGTCGACGCCGATTTCGCCGCCCATCTGCTCAATCAAGCGCTTGGAAATCACCAGGCCCAGGCCGGTGCCGCCCGGTTGGCGCGACAGCGAGTTGTCGGCCTGGCTGAAGGCTTGGAACAACGCGCGTACATCTTGGTTCGACAGGCCAATGCCGGTGTCCTGCACGCTGATGCGCAGTTGCACGCTGTCTTCCTGTTCGTCCTCGATCATCGCCCGGGCCACGATGGTGCCTTCGCGGGTGAACTTGATCGCATTGCTGATCAGGTTGGTGAGGATCTGCTTGAGGCGCAACGGGTCGCCGACCAGCGCCAGCGGAGTGTCGCGGTACACCAGGCTGACCAGTTCGAGCTGCTTGGCATGTGCCGCGGGTGCGAGGATGGTCAGGGTGTCTTGCAGCAAGTCGCGCAGGTTGAACGGCACGCTGTCGAGGACCAGCTTGCCGGCTTCGATTTTTGAGAAATCAAGGATTTCGTTGATGATGCCCAGCAGGTTGTCGGCGGACTTTTCGATGGTGCCCAGGTAATCCAATTGGCGCGGCGACAGTTCGCTTTTTTGCAACAAGTGAGTGAAGCCGAGGATGCCGTTGAGCGGCGTGCGGATTTCATGGCTCATGTTGGCCAGGAACTCCGACTTGATACGGCTGGCTTCCAGGGCTTCCTTGCGTGCCAGGTCCAGTTCGATGTTCTGGATTTCGATGGTTTCCAGGTTCTGGCGCACGTCTTCAGTGGCCTGGTCGATGCTGTGTTGCAGTTCTTCCTGGGCATTTTGCAGGGTCTCGGCCATGCGGTTGATGCCCGAAGCGAGCTGGTCCAATTCCTGGCTGCCCAACGGCGGCAAGCGGGTTTCCAGGTTGCCGTCCTTGAGTTGAGCCACGGCCTGTTTGATCTGGCCGATCGGTGAGTTGATCGTGCGGCTGATGCGCATTGCCAGCGCTGCGGTGCAGATCAGGCCGATGGCGATCAATAGCAGGCTGGCGAACAGGCTGCGATAGCCACGCAGCAGCATGCCATTGTGCGACAGTTCCACCTCGACCCAACCCAGCAGGCGGTCGGCTTCATCGGGAATCAACTCGCCCGCGAGGTTGCGATGGCGGCCAAACACCGGTAGCAGGTAGCGCGTAGCGTCATTGCCGGTGCGCTGCAGCAGGTGGGAACTGTTGCCGATGGGCGGCTGGTTGAGCATGGTCGGGCCGGCGTGGGCCAGGGGCGAGCGGTCCGGCGCCAGGAACGACACGGCGCGCACGTCCGGTTGTTCCAGGGATTGGGTGGCGATGCGTTCCAGCAAGTCCGTGTTTTTACTGCTCAGGGCCGGGGCCACCAACGGCGCCAGTTGTTCGGCGATCATTTCGCCGCGTTGCAGCAACTGGGTTTGCAACTCCGAGAGCTGCATCCAGGTGAAATAGCCCCCCAACAACAGGGCCATCAGGCTGGTCGGTAACAAGGTCAGCAACAGTACGCGGCCTTTTATCCCCATTCTTCTAAGCACGCCACTCTCCTGCTACCACATGGTTTTCAATTATCCACGCGGGCATCCGGCCCACGCCACCTGCGCAGTGTAGCCATTTGCGCAGTCTGGAATCTCGCAAATTAATCACAGAGCGCAATCTTCGGGCCATTGGGGGCCGGGTGGCGATTGCCTGTGGCCGTTTAATCTTAAATAATCGGCCATTGAGAATGACTTGCAGACGCTAATGAATCCCGCAGTTGGCTTACCCAGTATCCTGACAATCGAAGATGACCCTGTGCTAGGCGCCTACGTCCATGAGCACCTGGGTCGCTGTGGCTTCCAGGTTACTTGGTGCCAGGACGGCCAGCAGGGCCTGCAAATGGCCCGCGATCAGGCGTTTGACGTAGTGTTGATGGATATCCTGCTGCCGGGGTTGGACGGGTTGTCGATCCTCACGCGCCTGCGCCAGAGCCATGCGACCCCGGTGATCCTGATGTCGGCCCTGGGCGCGGAAGCCGATCGCGTCAGCGGTTTTCGCCTCGGCGCCGACGACTACCTGCCCAAGCCGTTCAGCATGATCGAACTGCGGGTGCGCATCGAAGCCATCCTGCGCCGCGTGGCCCTCGACCGCCGTTCGTTGCCGAGCCTCTCGCCGCCACGCGACGACACCCGCACGCTGCGCTTTGACGATCAATTGTGCGACGTCTTCTATCAGGGCCACTTTGCCGGGCTGACTCGCAGCGAATATCGCCTGCTGGAAACCCTGCACCGTAATGCCGACGAAGTCCTCAGCAAAGCCTTCCTCTATCAGCACGTATTGCAGCGTGGTTATGCAGCCCATGACCGTAGCCTCGACATGCATATCAGCCAGATTCGTCGCAAGCTCAAGGCCATCGGCTACGTCGAGCAAGAAGTGCGCACGGTGTGGGGCAAGGGCTATGTGCTGAGCGGTCATGATGAAGCGCTTTGAGCGGCTGCTCAAACAGTTGCCCGGTAAGCATTCGTTATTCTGGAAGCTCGCCTGCCTGTTGATTGCCTTCTGTTTGCTGATGATCTGGCTCAGTTGGTCCTGGGGCCGGTACATGGAACAGCAAAATGCCTACCTGGCCGACGAGTCGCGCGAGATTCTGCGCAGCTATGCGGCCGGTGCCGAGCTGGCGTGGAGCACCCAGGGCAGTGCGGGCGTCGATGCCTGGCTGCAACTGATGGCCACGCGCGAAACCACGTGGATCGGTGTGATCGGCAATGACTTGCAATCGTTAAGCAGCACACCGTTGAGTAACAAGGAAAGCCAGCGTTTGACCTTCTTGCGCGGGCTGGAGTGGCCGGTCAGCCGGCATGTCAAAGGCCTGCCGTGGTTGAAAATCCCGTTTCCAGTGGACCCGGGCGTCGGCTCGCTGGTGATTGAATTGCCGCAACGCTTCAAGCCTGGGCGCTATCAACTGTTCTGGCGGGTGGTAACCAATGGCGTGATCCCCGGCCTGTTTACCTTGTTGCTGTGCGTGGGCCTCTATCGCCTGCTGATCATGCCCCTTAACCAACTGCGCGAGCAGGCCCATGCCTGGCGCGCTGATCAATTGCACACGCGCATGTCTCGCGAGGCCACCAGTCGCCAGGATGAGTTGGGCGAGCTGGGCCGCGCCTTTGATCACATGTCCGAGCGGTTGCAGGGCACGGTGGTGTTGCAACAACAGCTGTTGCGGGACATGTCCCATGAACTGCGTACGCCGCTGAGCCGTTTGCGCGTGGCCTGTGACAGCGAGCAGGATCTGGCGCAGTTGCGCGAGCGGCTGGGGCGCGAAGTCGACGCCATGCAACGGCTGGTGGAAGACAGCCTGCAACTGGCCTGGCTGGACAGCGAAAGAACCCCGCTGCCCAATGAAGAGATTCAGCTCCAGGCGTTGTGGGACATGCTCCGGGAAAACGCCTGTTTTGAAAGTGGCTGGCCAGCCTCGCGCTTGCCTTGCCTGTTGGCGGGCGACTGCTGGGTGCGCGGCAACCTGAATGCACTGGCCCAGGCCGTGGAAAATATCCTGCGCAACGCCATTCGGCATTCTCCCGCGCACGGGCTGGTCACGCTGGACGGGTGCCGAGAAGGTGATTATTGGCACATCTGGCTGGAGGATCAGGGCGGCGGCATTGATGAGCAAGACCTGGAACGTATCTTCGCGCCCTTTACCCGTTTGGACGGCTCACGGCCCGGTGATGGCGGTTTTGGGCTGGGCCTGAGCATCGCGCGCAACGCCGTGCAGCGCCAGGGTGGCCGCTTGTGGGCGGAAAATGCCGGGCAAGGTTTGCGGGTGCACCTGCGCCTGCTGGCCCGATAATCTTCAAGCACGGCGCTGTTTGCGTTTCTTCCACTGGTGCGCAACCCACCAACGCCAATAGCCCATGGTCAGGCAATAAGCCAGTGCGCCCAGCACCACCCCCAGCACCACCGAGCCCAGCAGAAACGGCTGCCACAGCGTGCTCAACTGGCTGCTGATCCATTCCCAGGTCAGGTGGTCGGGCAGGCTGCGCGGCGGCACATTCATCAGCCAGGCGCCGGTCATGTAGGTGCAAATAAACACTACCGGCATGGTGATCGGGTTGGTCAGCCATACCAGGCTGACGGCGATGGGCATATTGCCGCGCACCGCAATCGCCAGGAACGCCGCCAACAACATCTGCAAGGGAATCGGGATAAATGCCGCGAACAAACCCACCGCCATGGCGCGCGCCACCGAGTGCCGGTTCAGGTGCCAGAGGTTGGGGTCATGCAGCAGCGTGCCGAGAAATCGTAAGGACTTGTGTTCCCTGATACTCGTGGGATCGGGCATGTACCGTTTGAATAAGCGCCGGGGCATAAGGGGTCCAGGTCAGTTCGAGGGGCAAGTATGCCCGCATTCTATAAACAGAAAATTCAGACTTTGTGACAAAACATCATAGTCGGTGCTGGGTACCCGACTAAGACTGAGTGGACCACAGGAAAAGGATGATTCATGAGAACAGGGATGTTTGCGCTCGGACTTGGACTGCTTTCACTGCGATTTTTCCCGTCTCTACCGCCGGCCGGATGGCTACTGGCGATGTTGGCGGTGGCCTTGATGCTGTTGCCTTTTCGCACCCACCCGCTGGCGTTCTTCCTCGTGGGCTTGTGCTGGGCCTGTATCAGCGCGCAGTGGGCGCTGGATGATCGCCTCAAGCCAGCGCTGGATGGGCAAACGCGCTGGGTGCAGGGGCGTGTGATCGGGTTGCCGCAGCAGACCAGCACCGGCGTGCGCTTCGAACTGGCCGACAGCCGGTCGCGCACTGCGCGAGTGCCCAAGCGCATCCGGGTGTCCTGGCACGGTGGCCCGCGGGTCAACAGCGGCGAGTATTGGCGCTTGGCGGTGACGTTGAAGCGGCCATCGGGGTTGCTCAATTTTCATGGCTTTGACTACGAGGCCTGGCTGCTGGCCCAGCGCATCGGCGCAACCGCCTCGGTAAAAGACGGCCAGCGCTTGGCGCCGGCTCGCAACGCCTGGCGCGACAGCCTCCGCCAGCGCCTGAAAGCCGTGGATGCCCAGGGCCGCGAGGCTGGCCTGGCGGCACTGGTGCTGGGCGACGGCTCAGGGCTGGCCGCTGAAGATTGGCGGGTGCTGCAGGACACCGGAACCGTACACCTGCTGGTGATTTCCGGCCAACACATCGGTTTGTTGGCGGGGCTGATCTACGGCTTGGTGGCCGGGCTGGCGCGCTACGGTTGCTGGCCTCGAGCAATGCCGTGGCTGCCGTGGGCGTGCGGCCTAGCGTTTGCCGCCGCGCTGGGGTACGGCTTGCTGGCGGGGTTTGGCGTGCCGGTGCAGCGGGCATGTGTGATGGTCGGGTTGGTCCTGCTCTGGCGTTTGCGCTTTCGGCATTTGGGCGTCTGGTGGTCGTTGTTGCTGGCGCTCAATGGCGTACTGATATTGGAACCATTGGCCAGTTTGCAGCCAGGATTCTGGCTGTCGTTTGCCGCCGTTGGGGTGCTGGTGCTGGCCTTCAGCGGGCGCCTGGGGCCATGGAACTGGTGGCAAGCATGGACGCGTGCGCAGTGGATGATCGCCATCGGCTTGTTTCCAGTGTTGCTGGTGCTCGGCTTGCCCATCAGCCTCAGTGCGCCCGTGGCTAACGTGTTTGCCGTGCCGTGGATCAGCCTCGTGGTGTTGCCCTTGGCGCTGGTCGGGGCTGTGCTGCTGGCGGTACCGTTTGTGGGCGAGGGCTTGTTGTGGCTGGCCGGCGGGGCGTTGGATGGGCTGTTCAGGGGCTTGGCACTGCTGGCAGGGCAGCGCCCGGCCTGGATACCGGCCGAGGTGCCTTTGGGTTATTGGTTAGTGAGCCTGGCGGGCGCGGTACTGCTGCTGTTGCCCAAAGGCGTGCCGTTTCGGCTGCTGGGCTGGCCGATGCTATTGCTGGCGGTCTTCCCGCCCAGGCAACTGGTGCCTCATGGGCAAGTAGAAGTAACGCAGTTGGATGTTGGCCAGGGGCAAGCGCTGATCCTGCGCACACGCCACCACACGCTGCTTTACGACGTAGGACCGCGCTCGGGGGCATTTGACCTTGGTGAGCGCGTGGTACTGCCTGCGCTCAGAACGCTCGGAGTGGGGGCATTGGACATGATGGTGATCAGCCATGCTCACGCTGATCATGCCGGAGGCGCGGCCGCGGTTGCCCTTGCGCTTTCGGTAAAGCGCGTCGTCGGTGGCGAAACCGAAGGGTTGCCGGCATTACTTGCCACACAGCGCTGTATCAGCGGTGAGCAGTGGGAGTGGGATGGCGTGTCATTTGAGCTGTGGCAGTGGCCTGGCGCCACTAGTAGCAACCCGAAATCCTGTGTGTTGCGGGTACAGGCTAACGGTGAACGACTGCTGCTGACCGGCGATATTGACCGCGCCGCCGAACAGGCTTTTCTTGCATCTCCCTTGGCCGTACCGACCGATTGGCTGCAAGCGCCGCACCATGGCAGTCGCAGCTCTTCGTCCGAGCCCTTCCTGGCGCGGCTTGCGCCTAAGTCGGTGCTGATTTCCCGTGGCCGTGGCAACGCATTCGGTCATCCCCATCCGCAGGTGATGCAGCGTTATCAGGCACTCAGCAGCCGGGTGTACGACAGCGCCGAGCAAGGTGCCGTACGTCTGCAACTGGGCGCATTTCAATCACCTGTTGTTGCGCGCGGTCAACGCCGTTTCTGGCGTGAAGCGTTACCGTGACTCGGCGTTACCAGTGGCCGAGGCCCGCGCCGGGCGGGTCTATGGCTGACGAGCCCCGCCGGCGAACCTATATGGTAAAGTGGCGCACTTTTTCGAGGGGACATTCACTGTGTGGGAATTGGTCAAATCCGGCGGCTGGATGATGTTGCCGATCATCATGAGCTCCATCGCCGCACTCGGCATCATCGCCGAACGCCTGTGGACCCTGCGCGCCAGTCGCATCACGCCTGAGCATCTGCTGGGCCAGGTCTGGGGCTGGATCAAGAACAAGCAACTGGACAAAGACAAGCTCAAGGAACTGCGCGCCAATTCGCCCCTGGGTGAAATCCTCGCCGCGGGCCTCGCCAACTCCAAGCATGGTCGCGAGATCATGAAAGAGTGCATTGAAGAGGCGGCCGCACGGGTCATCCATGAAATGGAGCGCTACATCAATGCGCTCGGCACCATCGCCGCCATGGCGCCGTTGCTTGGCCTGTTGGGTACGGTGCTGGGCATGATCGATATTTTCAGCTCGTTCATGGGCTCGGGCATGACCACTAACGCCGCCGTGTTGGCCGGCGGTATCTCCAAGGCCTTGATCACCACGGCTGCGGGCTTGATGGTCGGCATTCCCTCGGTATTTTTCCACCGGTTCCTGCAGCGCCGCATCGATGAGCTGGTGGTTGGCATGGAGCAGGAAGCCATCAAGCTGGTGGAAGTGGTGCAGGGCGATCGCGATGTCGATTTCGTCGAGGGCCGAGTGTGAAATTTCGCCGTAAGCAACGGGAAAATGTTGATATCAACCTCGCGTCGCTGATCGACGTGGTGTTTATCCTGCTGCTGTTCTTTGTCGTCACCACCACCTTTACCCGGGAAACCCAGCTGCGTGTCGACTTGCCGGAAGCGGTGAGCGGCTCGCCGGCCGAGGACCAGGAAGTCAAGCAACTGGACATCGCCATCAGCGCCGACGGGGTGTTTTCGGTGAATAACCAATTGCTGGAGAAGAACGACCTCACCAGCCTGATGGACGCCCTGCAGAAAGAATCCGGCGGTGATACCAAAATGCCTCTTTCCATCAGTGCTGATGGCAAAACCCAACATCAAGCGGTGATCACCGCGATGGATGCCGCCGGCAAGCTCGGCTTCACCCATCTGCGCATGACCACCGTTGAGGCGGCGGCGCAACCCTGATGGCCCTGTCTGATCGTTTGCTCAAGGCGTGGTACGAAGGGCATCCGGCACTGACGCTGCTGCGGCCGCTGGAGTCGTTGTATCGTCGGGTGGTGCAACGCAAGCGCGCGCGCTTCCTGGCGGGCGAGGGCGAGATCTACCAGTCACCGGTGCCGGTGGTGGTGGTCGGCAATATTACGGTGGGCGGGACGGGCAAGACGCCGTTGATCCTGTGGCTGATCGATCACTGTCGGCGCAGTGGCTTGCGCGTCGGGGTTGTCAGTCGTGGCTATGGGGCCAAGCCGCCGCAGTTGCCATGGCGGGTCGAGGCCAGCCACAGCCCTGAAGTGGCTGGCGATGAACCCTTGTTGATCGTGCAGCGCAGCGGCGTGCCACTGATGATTGATCCAGACCGTAGCCGCGCGGTAAAAGCGCTGCTGGCCAGCGAGCCACTTGACCTGATCCTCTCCGATGACGGCCTGCAGCATTACCGACTGGCCCGCGACCTTGAACTGGTGCTGATCGACGCCGCCCGCGGCTTGGGCAACCGCCGCTGCCTGCCAGCCGGGCCGCTGCGCGAGCCAGTGGAGCGTTTGCAGAGTGTCGATGCGTTGCTCTATAACGGCGCCGATGCTGATCGCGAGGGCGGGTTTGCCTTTCGCCTGGTGCCCACGGCACTGATCAACTTGAACACCGGTGAGCGCCAGCCGACCGATTATTTTCCGCTGGGCCAACAGGTGCATGCGGTTGCAGGTATCGGCAACCCGCAACGTTTCTTCAATACCCTTGAAACGCTACACTGGCGGCCGATACCCCATGCTTTTGCCGACCACGCGCCCTACAGCGCCGAGGTCTTGAATTTCACGCCGTCGTTACCGCTGGTCATGACCGAAAAGGACGCGGTGAAGTGCCGCGCCTTTGCCCAGCCCGACTGGTGGTACCTTGCGGTGGATGCGGTACCGTCGCCCGCATTTGTTGCCTGGTTCGACACGCAACTGATGCGCTTGCTGCCTGCCCGACTCTTGCCTTAAATCGCTTTTTTCCAGGAAACACTCATGGACACCAAACTGCTCGACATTCTCGCTTGCCCGATCTGCAAAGGCCCGCTCAAGCTCAGCACCGACAAAACCGAGCTGATCAGCAAGGGCGCAGGCCTGGCTTACCCGATCCGTGATGGCATCCCCGTGATGCTGGAGAGCGAAGCCCGTACCCTGACCACTGATGAGCGCCTGGATAAATGACCACCGCCTTTACCGTTGTCATCCCTTCGCGCTATGCATCGACACGCCTGCCGGGCAAGCCGCTGCAATTGATCGGCAACAAGCCGATGATCCAGCTGGTGTGGGAGCAAGCCTGCAAGAGCAGCGCTGAACGGGTCGTGGTCGCGACCGACGACCCGCGCATCGTCGAAGCCTGCAAAGGGTTTGGTGCCGAAGCGGTACTGACCCGCGAAGACCACAACTCCGGCACCGACCGCCTGGCCGAAGTCGCCATGCAGCTGGGCCTGGCGCCCGATGCCATCGTGGTCAATGTGCAGGGCGACGAGCCGCTGATTCCGCCGTGCGTGATCGATCAGGTGGCCGCCAACCTGGCTGCCCATGGCGAAGCGCGCATGGCGACCCTGGTTGAGCCGATTGAAGACATCGAAACACTGTTCAACCCGAACGTGGTGAAAGTGGTCAGCGATATTAATGGCCTGGCGCTGACGTTCAGCCGCTCGATCCTGCCGTGGGCGCGCGACGCCTTCGCCAAGAGCCCTGACGTATTGCCGCAGGGCGTGCCGTACCGCCGCCATATCGGCATCTACGCCTACCGCGCCGGCTTCCTGCAGGACTTCGTCAGCTGGGGCCCGTGCTGGTTGGAAAACACCGAAGCCCTGGAACAACTGCGTGCCCTGTGGCACGGCGTGCGTATCCATGTGGGCGATGCCCTGGAAGCGCCGCCTGCCGGTGTCGACACCCAGGAAGACCTTGAGCGCGTCCGTCGCCTGCTGGGGGCCTGATGGAGGTTCTGTTTGTCTGCCTGGGCAATATCTGCCGCTCGCCAACCGCCGAGGGCGTATTGCGCCATAAGTTGCGCGAGGCGGGCTTGGCAGGCCAGGTCGAAGTAGCGTCGGCCGGCACCGGTGAATGGCATGTCGGCAACCCGCCAGACCAGCGCAGCCAGCGTGCAGCGTTGGTGCGCGGTTATGACCTGTCGGCACAGCGTGCCCAGCAGGTCTCGCGCGCTGACTTTGCGCGCTATGACCTGATCCTCGCCATGGACCACAGTAACCTGCGCAACCTCAAGGCACTGCACCCTGGGCAAGGCAAGGCGCAGCTGGACTTGTTCCTGCGCCGGTTTGAGGCCGAAGTGGACGAGGTGCCGGACCCTTACTACGAAGGCGAACAAGGCTTTGAGCGCGTCCTCGACCTGATCGAGCGCGCCTGTGATTTATTGGTGATCGAATTGAAGGGGCGGTTATGACCTTGCAAGTGCTTGCGCAGGTATCGCTCAAGCCATTCAACAGCTTTGGCATCGATGTGCGCGCCCAGTTGTTCGCCGAGGCCCGCAGCGACGCCGATGTGCGCGAAGCACTGGCCTATGCGGCAGCGCAACGGCTGCCGCTGCTGGTGATCGGCGGTGGCAGCAACTTGCTGCTGACCCAGGATATCCAGGCGTTGGTGTTACGCATGGCGACCGAGGGTATTCGGGTGCTGCACGATGATGGCCTGCACGTGGTGGTCGAGGCCGAAGCGGGCGAAGCCTGGCATCCGTTTGTACTGTGGACCCTGGAACATGGTTTGTGTGGCCTGGAAAACCTCAGCCTGATCCCCGGCACCGTCGGCGCTGCACCGATGCAAAACATCGGTGCCTACGGTGTGGAGGTCAAGGATGTGTTTGCCGGCCTGACCGCCTTGGATCGCCACACCGGCGAGCTGCGCGACTTCAGCCTGCAAGAGTGCGACTTTGCCTACCGTGACAGCCTGTTTAAGCACGATGCAGGGCGTTGGTTGATTCTGCGCGTGCGCTTTGCCTTGAGCCGCGTCAGCCATCTGAAACTCGATTACGGCCCGGTGCAGCAACGCCTGGCCGGGCAGGGCATCACCGAGGCGACGCCCAGCGACGTCAGCCGCGCCATCTGCAGCATCCGCCGCGAAAAACTGCCGGACCCGGCCCAACTGGGTAATGCCGGGAGTTTTTTCAAGAACCCACTGGTGTCCCAGGCGCTGGCCGCAGAGCTACAGGCGCTGTATCCAGACCTGGTGGCTTACCCGCAGCCCGATGGGCAGATGAAGCTCGCCGCCGGCTGGCTGATCGACAAGGCCGGTTGGAAAGGCTTTCGTGACGGCGACGCAGGCGTGCATAAGCTGCAGGCGTTGGTGCTGGTTAACTACGGCGCCGCCACGGGGCACGACATTGCCAACCTGGCGCTGCGTATCCAGCAGGATATTGCCGAACGCTTCAAGGTCGATCTGGAAATGGAACCTAACCAGTACTGAAGCGCTGGAAACAAAAAGGCCCCGCATCTTTCGATGCGGGGCCTTTTTTAGGCCGCTAGCAATCAGTCATCACGGCTCATGATGCCGAAGATCTGCAACAGGCTGATGAACAGGTTGTAGATCGACACATACAGGCTGATGGTCGCCATGATGTAGTTACGCTCACCGCCGTGGATGATGGCGCTGGTCTGGAACAAGATGCACGCGGAGGAGAACAGCACGAAACCGGCGCTGATCGCCAACTGCAGGCCGCTGATCTGGAAGAACATGCCCGCTACAACGGCTGCCAGCAGCACGAAGAAGCCTGCGGTGATGAAACCACCCAGGAAGCTCATGTCCTTGCGGCTGATCAGCACGTAGGCCGACAGACCACCAAACACCAGGGCAGTCATGGCAAACGCCGAGCTGACCACTTCCGCGCCGCCGGCCATGCCGAGGTAACGGTTAAGGATCGGGCCGAGGATAAAGCCCATGAAACCGGTCAAGGCAAACGCCGACACCAAGCCCCAGGCCGAGTCACGCAGCTTGTTGGTCAGGAAAAACAGACCGTAGAAGCCGATCAGCACGACAAAAATATTCGGGTAGCCCACGCGCATTTGCTGCGCTACATACGCCATTACGCCGCTGAACGCGAGGGTAAGGGCGAGCAAGCCGTAGGTGTTGCGCAACACGCGGCTGACTTCAAGCTGCTCAGCCTGCGCGTTACCATTCACTGCGTAATTCTGTTCGCGCATGGCGACACTCCTTCAGTTTTGAAACATTCAGTCGCAAGGATCATAACAGACGCTCTGTAACAAGCGATGGCAAGAGTTTGACAGTGTGTTTCATTCGGGTATTATGGCGCCCGCTGACACGGGATGGGCTACTATAATCCTGTGATGCAAAAGGGAAATTGGCAGAGTGGTTGAATGCACCGGTCTTGAAAACCGGCGAACGTTAATAGCGTTCCCAGGGTTCGAATCCCTGGTTTCCCGCCAATATTGAAACGAAAGCCCCGTTTTTACGGGGCTTTTTTGTGGGCGCTATATTTGTTCCCCCATTTGTTCCCCCGCTTGGTTTTTGATGACTTTGCCGCCCTTTGGGGTTTGCCATACGCGTCTGCTATTGCGTCGGAGTACTGCTGCTGGTCTCTGTCGCTATCTCTTTCTGGGTGAGTCTGGTGAAGTGCTTTCTATCTTGCCTTGCTCAGACTCAACTGTAATCAGCTGCTCCAAAAACGAGCCACGCTTCAGGTTGTGCTTTTTTGCCAGCTCATCGAGGAGTGTGGTCACGGTTGTCGACAACATAACGTTGACTTGCTTCTTGTCGGCCGTGCGTTCGCTGAACTGCTGGCGGCTCCAACGCTGCTTGATACGCTGGATGATGGCCTTCTGCTCGTTTCTTTCAAGCTTCGCTCTGTCGAAGAAGATGAGCAGGTCTTGATGGTTGCTGATAGGCAGCTGTCTTCTCGATATGGGCTGATGATTTCTCTCCAGCCACTCCCATGCGCATTCGCAGCGCTTTGCGCCTGTCTTCTTATCTTCAAACCAAGCGAACGCGCCGTCCCCTGCTTTGTGTCTAAGCCACTCTCGACGGAGGCGTTCAATTTCGTCTGCCTTATCTGCAATATCGGCATTCCAGAGGTCGAGCATGGCTATCAGACGGTTTCTGCCGGCGAGGTGTACTGCTCCTCGGGGTAGCCCTCGAAGGGGCCCTAAATCCGTGATGCGTTCAATCCGGCCTAGCAGCCACTGATATTGCCTTTCGTCGCCGTCAATCCATTTGAGGTGTTCATCCAGGACCATAAACCGGTCTTTCTCCTGGCTCAATCTCCTGCGCACATCGTTTTTTCGCTTCAGGCATTGAGCGATCGTACTCCTCATGGTCAGTCCGTTGCACGTGGCGGGGTCTAGGTCGGCCTTTTCATAATGGTAAAGGTACAGCCACAACCAGATGTCGCGACGGGTGCTCTGTCGCGACTCGTTGAGTAGCTGAGCCAGCTCATCTCGCCCGTCATCTTTTACGACAACGCCATCTCTTAAATTCATAGTTAAATCCTATTTAGAAGCAATGAGTTCAAGCGTTTGACTATGATTGCATTGGTGATTCTAGCGCAATTCTAGTTATGCTCTACTAGAGCTCTATGCTTATTCAAGTAAAGATCTATACCTATTCTAGGTTGATTCTATGTTTTTATTTATATTATATCGCCTTAGCGTTTATTGCTATTTAGCCACTATTTTCACTGATTTAGCAGTAATCTGATAGCGCTATCAACGTATGAATTGATTCTGTTTTTTAATATGTTTTTTGGGGGCTGCCACGAGGGCTCTTGGGGATGCTTGTCAGGCTGGAGTGAGGAAAGGGTGTATCGAGTCGGCTGGACGCTACGCAGGCGTTGATGGCGGTGCTTGCACCGTGTGAGGTGCAGGGATGCCGATTGCACTACGTGCGGTCGCGGGGGATAGGTCAGGGTTTGTATCCGTAGCCTGTGACGGCTTGCCCAGGCAATGGACAGGGTCGAGCGCGGGCTGTGGGCTGCGGCTCATTCGTCGTGGTGGCGTTTGAGCGGCTAAGGCATTTGCGGATCGACACATACACCTGAATAGATGGGTAGCCATTGAAATCCTGGCGCCAATCGAAGTCCGCTTACGGCCACGGCTGTGCTTAGGTTTTGCCAGAGCGGATTTAAACTCAGTCGAAGCATTAGGTGGCGCAGCAGGACTGGCACCCGTCAGCTTGAGGTCGAGAGTACGCAGGCTGATGGAGCTGGGATTTCTCTGTCGCTATGTGCCTGGAGTGTCCTGTTCGATTGTTTCCAGAAAAGTCATCAGCACCTATTTTTTCAACTTGGGTCACCGCCAGTTGACCCAGGCTCCAGGTTTTCAGGTGTTCAGTCACTGGACCGACGAATGTAGTTCGCGGTGGTTTCAGTATCATGCTGATCGGCTTCGCAATGGCGTCATGGCGGCCACGAAATCATTGAACAGCGCCAGCGTGACGTCAAGGCCGGTGCTGCGATTTCTCTGGGGGCAGCGGCCAGAGGTGTTTGTGATGTTGCAGTTGCTCTTGTCCCGGTACGCCTCGCATTTACTGTCGCGCCACTGGTCCCGCTTTGGCGCTCCCGCAGGTCATGTCATCGACGAGCTGCGACTGATGATCTGTGGTGATCTGCGTAAGCCTGCGCCGACATCGCCCGCCGACGCTGAGTGTGGAGTACGTGACTGGCAAGCGATTATTGAGCACTTCTGTGAGCTGGCGTTGGAGCTGGCAGAAGAATACATGTCACGATTCGAGCAGGTCTCGCAGGTTTTCTTTGACTGGTTAGATCTGTGCGTCATTCCTGTGCCTGCTGAGAGGGGCTATGACGTCATTACGCTGTTAGTCCTGGAGTCTGTCGAGCAAGGCGGTCTCGTCCTCGGGTATGAGTCTGTGGGTGGGGTGGCGTCGTTCACTCATGAAGCGGACCTCCCTCTGGAGCAGCTCTATGCGTTGGACCTGCTCGCGCCGCCACGGGCAGGGCGTCAAGGGACGGGTCATTTTTTATCGACCGCACCCATCCTCTGAACCAATCAGAGGGCTGCGGCCATGAAGACATTGATCCGTAAGAAAGACGTACTGGCAGCTACCGGCTTTAAGAACTCGACGTTGTACAAATACATCGCTGAGGGCAGGTTCCCGAAGCCGGTCTCATTGGGAGAGCGTGCGGTCGCTTGGGTGGAGAGTGAGGTCGAGGCATGGATCGACGCGCGGATCAGTGCGCGTGACTTGGATGAGGGGATGTAAGCCGGCGACGACGCTGACTGGTCTGAGTAAAGATTACCCATGATGCGCCATGATCGGTTCGCCGCCGGTCATGGCGTTTATGCCGACAATTGCGGGGGAGGATTTTCATTATTGCGGCTATTCTTGCTATTTATAGCGAAATAGCAGGCTAGACGCATGCCTTCTTTGTGTAATTACTTAAAGAGGCCTAACGACAGCACGTTCATTTCCCACTGCGTCTGGAGCCCGTCCGCGATTTGGTGCGTTTGGTAATTCAGGCCTGCATCGTGGTGGCCTAAGTCGTTCCGCAATCATCGAACATGGGATCTTCCCAGGTCCGTGTCGCTGGGAGTGCGCTGGGTAGTCAGGTCGAAGTTGGGATCGAGGCTCGGTGCGGGACGTGATAAGGTCGCTCTTGGCGCTGCGATGCTGAAGGTCGGCGTGAGTAGTCGATGGGGTGAGCTTGCGCCTAGTCATCCGGTCGGTATTTCTGGCGCTTATCGCTGAAGTCGGTAGTTTAGTTCCAGAGTGTCTGAGTCACTGAAAGGGCTGCGTTTCCCCCGCTCTCGCCGATGATTTGCTGTTCCGCTCCCTGGCAGGGCCGGAGTGGTAGATCTCTGTATTAGTATTATTAATACACTCATAAATATATCTTTTAGTTATAAGTCTGATATGCCTTCCATTCATGAGGTCAATATGCCCTTTAGTTATAAGATCAATATACCTCTAGCAATGGGGTCGATACACCTCTAGTCATGGGCCTCGATCCATCCAGTCTTATTCAGAGGCCAATCAGGCTTCCCCTCTCAATGGGGCAAGCACCAGGTCAGTCGCGGTGCTGTAGCCCAGTCAGTCACAGGATCAGCGGCACACGCTGAGCCGAGGTCCACCGTCACTGGCATTTGATCCTCTCATGGCAATATCACGGTATGGCTGAGGAAGGATCGTGGCTAAGCAGTCCATCACGCTGTAGTTCATTCAGGTTCGCCACTCTGATGCCTGTGCGGTAGCTTCGCATTTGCCTTACTCGGATCTATTTGGGGTAATCGATGTCGTTTGGTTGTAGCAAGGGTTAATGGGGTTGGTGTAGGGCTCTGTGGTCCAGCAGAGGGTGTCTCGCTTAGCATGTCTATACAAGTGCTGCTGATCAGGTATATGCCGCCCTCCAGGCTCTCTGAGGGCGCTACTGTTGGGCGGATAGCAAGATGAATTACGGTGCTCTACTTTGGATGGGTGCGTTTGGTCGATGAACGAGGTGCTGGGTGCCTGCTGCCTGATGCCCTAAGAGAGGGGCGCGGGGCAGGGCTTGTCCCTGTGATGGGGGATAGATCGAGCATTGCGTGCTGCAGGGCTCGCTGCGTGATGATCACGCCGAGATTGGATCATCGTTGCGCGGTCAGCTTGTTATGCGCGCTGGTGCTGGTGCAGTCCCTTTGCGGGATCACTTCGCCGGTATTGCTCGTCAGTACTCCCTCCTGATAGTCGATGCATCACCCTGGGGCCGCATGCAGGGCACCTAGGGAGCCAGCTACGAAGAATAAAGCCTTGGTGCTGATACTCACCCATCGCGTCGCTGTCCATAGCCTGTGGTGCGGCTCAAGCGATGGTGGCGGATCAACTGGTGGGGCTGGCTCATTCAGTCTGTGTAGCCGGGACTCGGGAGTATCAGGCTTGCCCTCCGTGGAGTAAGCGGCGGAACTCCGTCAGTCACCGGGTCAGGGGCAGCGCCACACGGAGAGCCGAGGTCCACTCTCATCAGTGCATCGACATGTCAATAAATACTCATCCCACTGAGATTATGTCG
>NZ_JBJGXU010000077.1:0-22545 GCF_045447305.1 Pseudomonas sp. D47
TGGCGCGTTGAGCTGGGATTAATTCCTAAGCCGGCAACATCAAGAAGCCCTGACATGTTCAGGGCTTTTTTATGCTCCGTGATTTGAATAGGAGCTTTCTTACACCAAGATCATCCATTCAAGGGTTGATGTGAGTTTCAATGCTGAATAGTCTCGTCCACCGGTGCCTAAGAAACGCCCAACGTAGAAGCTAGCCACACTTACAGCCAAAATCCGCCTGATCTCATTCATGCGAACTTAATGCTGCTTTGAGGCCAGGCAAGTTGGAGTTTCTTAAACCCGCTCTCTACGTTGGGCTCCTGCCCTCGCGACAATCACGTAGAGATCATAGGAAATGCCTAGCCAATATCTGCTCGACTTGCCGACAGCCAAGAAGGTTGCCACGGCTGAGCCCTTTGTTGCCGTCGTTTTCACCCGCCAAAACCTTCAACTTCACACCCTCCTTTTAGAAAACCAACCCTGGTTCTGCGCGCGCGACCTTGGGCGTTTGATGGGCTGGTATCTAGATGAGCGAACGACGCGCAAGCTCGATGAAGACCAGCGAAGAACTCTAAAACTACTGTTTCACGGTCAGCCGCAAGAAATGCTGATGATCAGTGAATCCGGGGCTTACGCATTGCTGGTTTATCACTACACACCGGGGAATCGCCTACTGCGTAGCTGGCTGACTCATGAAGTAGTTCCGACGTTGCGGGACGAGCGTCAGCCTCGGACGATGGAGCGACCGTTGTTGAGCATGTTGGATTGGCCTGAGATGTCGTTGAACCTGCTGCATTGGCAGGATGAAGGTTGGATACGACTTCGGGATATGCCGTATTTGTTAGTGAATCGGTCCTATCGGGGAGAATCAACAAAGACTCTGTGGTGGCGCAAGCTCATTCAACCTTTCCGAATGAAGCAGCGATTTCACTAAATTCGACGACAGCCAAATCTGACCGATTCGTAGGAAATTTCGTAGACGCCATAATGGCTACTCAGTATCGTCCGAGGGTTTTCTACCCTCGGCGGCTGTATGGATACGCAAAAAAGTAATACCGGATGGAGCGATCAGGAGCTTGAAGCGTCCGTCGATGGCTATCTGAAAATGTTGAAGCTGGAAAGTCTCGGCCAGTCGCTTAACAAGAAAGCTGAACACGAGCTTCTGCGCGAGGGCGCTCTAAGCGATCGGTCCTTGGCGTCGGTCGACTACCGCATGCGCAATATTTCTGCTGTATTTGAAACACTGAATCAGACGCCAATTGCAGGCTACACAGCTGCAAATAATGTCGGCTCGGGAATCGTCTCTCGTATTCGTCGAATGCTTGAACAGCGCGGCATCGTTGAATCTGAAAACAACGCCCCCACGTTTGATGAAGAGCTATTGGAGCGGCGCGCGGCAAAGCTTCAAAGCAAACCCATCAAGACTAAGCCCGAAGGCATCGCCACGCCGCAACAGGTCAGCACAACCAGCACATCTTACGTCCGCGATCCGGAAGTGCGCGCTTGGGTGCGTCAGCAGGCGGCGGGTATTTGTGAGGGTTGCGGCCTACAGGCTCCGTTTACTCTAGATAACGGCCAGCCATTTCTTGAAGTACATCACGTCAAGCACCTCGCCCAGAAGGGTTCGGATCGCACCACCAATGCTGTAGCCTTATGCCCCAATTGCCATCAGCGTTGTCACCGGTCGAGCGACCGGGATGAATTCACCGCTGGGCTGTACTCGAAAATCAGTCGATTGATACAGGAGTAAAATCCTGCTGTCACACCTGATGCACGCTTAAAAAATATTAGATAGGACCGAGGCCAACCCGTGAACCCAGACATGCTCGAAGCCGGCCCAGTAGACGCCAAAGTACTTTCCGTCTTTGACTTCGACGGCACCCTGACCCATCACGATAGTTTCGTGCCGTTCCTCAAGTTTGCCTTTGGCCCCGGCGAGTTCTATGGCCGGATGGTCAAGCTGGCGGTGCCTGGGCTGCGCTTTTTGCTGCGGCAGATCAGCCGGGATGAGTTGAAGGCGCAGTTGATCCGCACCTTTATGACGGGGGTGGAGAAGGCGTGGGTGCAGCAGAAGGCCGAAGAGTACTGCCAGCGCAATTGGGCGCGGTTGATGCGCCCGGCAGGGGTGCTCTCGGTGGAGCAGGAGCTGGGCTCGGGGGCGGTGGTGACGCTGTGTTCGGCGTCGCCTGCGTTGGTACTGCAGCCGTTTGCGAATCGGTTGGGGATCAAGTTGATTGGCACTGAGCTTGAGGTGGTCGACGGGGTGTTGACGGGCAAGCTCACGGGGAATAATTGTCGCTGTGAGAATAAGGTGCTGCGGCTTGAGGCGGTGTATGGGGATTTGGGCGAGTATCGGCTGCGGGCTTGGGGCGATACGCGTGGGGATCGGGAGTTGTTGGCGGCGGCGCAGGATGCGCATTTTCGGCATTTTCATGCGAAAAAGAAGCGGGCTCGGTTGCAGCGGTGATGCAGGTGGATGGGGTCGGCGGGTGGACCGAGTCGATCCGATCGCTGCCTCGCTGGGGCTCGAGAGCTCCCACATTTTGATCGGTGCAGGGCTGGGTGGCGCACTCGCATGAGGTGCTTGGGGGTCGATGCAGGTGGATGGAGTGGGCAGGTAAACCGAGGCGATCCCATCGCTGCCTCGCTGGGGCTCGAGAGCTCCCACATTTTGATCGGTGCAGGGCTGGGTAGCGCACTCGCATGAGGTGATGGGGGTCGATGCAGATGGATGGGGTCGGCAGGTGGACCGAGGCGATCCCTTCGCTGCCTCGCTGGGGCTCGAGAGCTCCCACATTTGAGCTTTGTAGGCTCATTGATCAGTGTTCGGTGGGGTTTAGATCGGGGCTTTGAGGTCTACGCCCAGGGCTGTGGCGAAGGCTTTTAGCATCGCGCTTCTTGGCGCGTTGTGGCGCAGGATCAGGTTGAATGCGGTGCTCAGGTGAACCTGTTCCGGGCACAGTGCGCGCAGGCGCCCTTCCCTTACCAGTGGCGCGGCGTAGTGTTGGAAGCGGCCAGTGACGACGGCTTCCACTTGTGAGGCCGAGGCGGACTGGCTGTCGTAGGTGACGAAGTTGGCCTTGTCGCGGTGGATCGCGTACCGGTGGTTGACCACTTGGTATTGGCGCAGCACATCAGGCTTGCCTGCGATTGCGGTGGGTCAGCTTGCCTATACCTGACTTGATACTCCGCTATCGCAGGCAAGCCAGCTCCCACATTTTTGATCTCCGTAATAAAGGATATTTGCGTAATATCCAGCAACTCATCTCACGGACCCGAGCCCCATGAAATTCGACACGGCCTATAGCCTGAGTCTCGACGAAAAACTGTCGATCTACGACGTACGAGATCTGAATTTCGACGAAACCAGCCCTTTCGACTCCGACAAGGACAGTTTCCTGTGCCCCAACGACGAATGCCGCGCAGCGTTCGATGCGGGCAATGCGTTGAGCACCTTCAACGCGAAAAACGTCAACTACCAGCGCACGCCGCACTTCAAGAACAAGGCCAGCACCCAACACATTGATGGCTGCCGCTACGCCAGTACGCACAAGAGCGCGACCGGTGAAAGTGACGACGAGCGCGAGGACAATTTCCCATCAGAATTTGTACTGACGCGGCGTCAGTACCCACGCAAAACACCACTCGCGGGCACCGAGGGACACGTCCCGCAGGATCCAACGAAAGCGCCTTCGCCCCGCACCGCCACCTCCCACAGCGCCAGCGACACCACCCCGGACAAAACCAGCGTGTTCGCCCACCCGGTGGAATGCTATGTGTCGAATATCGACGACAAAGACAAGCTCAAGGCCATGCCGCTGAAGATCGGCGAGCACACCGCGACCTACTGGACGTTTTTCAAGAAGGTCGAATACCTGCAAGACAACAAAGGCCTGATCTACTGGGGCAAGATCAAAGCGATCAAGGACTACACCAGCAGCTTTCGCATCGACTTCGAAAAGAAGGTGTGGCTCGACAAGAAACCCTATTCGGTCAACGTCTACCTGAGCAAAAAACTCATCGAGAACTACCGCAAGCGCAATGCATTCCTGGAGCAGATCAAGGCGGCGGTGGACAGTGAACGGGCGTTGTATTGCTTCTTCTATGGTGTGACGCCAGCGTTGCAACAGGTGCCGAGCAAGAAAAACCCCGAGCAGACCTTCGGGGTGTTCAGCGCGAATATAGAAAACCTGGATCACCTGATCATTCGGGAGGCGCCGGGGCTGCAAGGGCATTAGGGGATAGAGCGTGACCGCTGGCTTTGCCGATATTTTTCACGTGCCTGTTGAGCGTTCGCAGCATCCAAACCACCCACTGCCGTCAACCAATAAATCAGCATTTCTTCCTCGGGCCAGCCATAGCCCTTTAATCCTGTAATGGTTCTGGGCGTCCGGTTAATGGTCGCGTCATACCGGCGGGTGCTCCAGGGTTGCGTCACAAAGTCGAAGTCTTCGGCATCCCATTTGAAAATACGCAGGATTTCGTTGATTTGCCCTTGACTGCTGCGGTCGCCGCGCTGGACCAGGCGATAGGTGTTCCCCAAGTCGCTCAATAGCCGGTCATACGCCTGTGGTTCGATCATATCCAGCACATCACACTTCAAGGCCAGGTCCATGACGCCATCGATCCAGCGATGGGTAAATGCATGCACAAAGCCCGCGTGGTCGGCCTTCTTCATATCGAAGAACAGCATGCTGTAGCGCGTTTTCAAGTGGATCGCCACCAGCACATGCTTACGCTTAACAGTCGCGGCGTGGACCAGCCACTGGTTAGGGTCTGCGTGTAGCCCTTCATCCTCGGCACTTGGAATCGGCGGCTTTTCAACTGGGGTTATTTTTTTCCCTTTGTGAATGCGGCTGAAGAAGTCGCAGGCGGCCTGCGAGCAATTGAATGTCAGCACTCTGTGCTCCTGTATAAAATAGTCAGCATTGAGTGTGCCCATTAATCGAGGGGTGGTCGCTCTTCAACCCACTCAAGCTCATAGGGCTGGATGATGGCCTGAAGGCGTTTCTTCGCTGAGCATCGCCAGCTCGGCATCGGTCAGAAGGTCGTGACGCACCATCAACGCCAGACACGAACAGGCCCACGCGCGACTGTAATGGTCAAACATATCGGCCATGTCCCTGTTGCGGTCGTAAATCACGCCGTACAACATTCCTTAGCGAGTATGAGCGGGCAGAGCACCGTGCATGCTGATGGTCTTGGCGTCGGCCAATACGCCCTGGCAAAGCGGTCGAGGGCCAACGCCCTTAACCTTTGAATTTCTTCCAATCGCTTTCAAAAATGGACATCGCGCCTTCCTCTGGTACGCCCAATCGCACCCGGATTTTCCTATTGATACATGAGCGCTGCAACCTCCTGAGCTCATCATGGAGGCCGCAGGGGTAGTCATGATGAAAAATCCAGTTGATGAGCGGTCAAAACAACTGTACAAAAACACAGCATAGTTTGCCCTCCCCCGTCGAACCTGGAGAAACCCCATGTCCTCTCTGGCAATGAGCTCTTTCGTAGAACAGCAGATCGTCCTGCATCAATTCACCACCAAACACAGCGTGCAGGCCCGCGCGATGCTCGGTTGGAGCCGCGAAGAACTGGCCCGACAAGCCGGGTTGACGGTGGAAGCGGTACAACGCTTTGAAAGTCAGGGTGATGTGGATGATGACACTCGCCTGGCATTGGCCTTTCGGCTGGAGGCTGAAGGGCTGGTGTTTTTTCCGGGGTTTGCGCCGGGGTGGGGGATGAGTGTGCGCGGAGCGTCACTCAAACCATCAGCGCCTGTGGCTTATGAGGCGGCAGAGTAAATTATTTACTCGCACTCACGCTTGTCCCTATTTAGGTATGTCGTCTCATGAGTCCATGGAAGCCACTCCTATGGGTGGGCGGCAGTAAAAAAGATCTTCAGTTGATGCCCGGTTCTGTTCAGGACGTGTTTGGTTTTGCACTGCACCTCGCTAAAGAAGGTGGCAGGCACTCACAAACCAAGGCATTGAAAGGATTTGGTGGTAACGCGGTATTGGAAATTGTCGAAGATTTCGACGGCAGCACTTATCGGCGGGTGGCGGGTCCACTGCGAGCGATTGCGCACCCTGTCGGATGATCGAGTACATGCCATAAGCAACGCCAACCATAAGGTCTCTCCAGGGTTCAGAAGTCATCAAGGATCAAGGTTGACCCGTTGACCATTCTAAGAACCCCAGCCCCTTCCAGACGTTAGAACCCTAGCCACTTACAGCGTAAGAGGGGTTAGCACGCCACGTAGTTGATCCTCGCCCCCTCACACGTTAGCGCTGAGCTGTCGATACGCACGCAGCAACGTGGGTAACGCATCACGCGACCACTGAGCGCCATAAAACCAGAGCTTCGTCCCACCGGCCAAAGGCACGCTGAACGAGGGATATCCGCTTACGCAAGCGTCATGAAACGCGGCACTTTGATCTTCAGACATCAACGCATCAAGACGATGCCCGGAAACAAGTTCGTCGATTTCATTACGTTGCAGAGTGAATTGGAGGGTGTGATCCTTACGTCGTGCGTTCACCGGCACCAACTGCGCCCCGGCCTGGCGCAGGATGTCGAAGGCTCCACGCAGCGCCGCGCTGTGTTCCATGGGCTCATCAAGCACGTAACGGTAAGCGAACCCAATACGCCAACCCGAAAGCAGCTCGGAGGCGGTGAAGGTGGTGTTATTCAGCACAAAGGGGACTTCTTCCATCACCGGCCCTGTGGGATCGATACCACTTAAGGCAATGAGTGATAACGAAGGATCTCGCAGCGACCTCAGATGCGGAGCCAAGGTGTTATAGCCGGGAATTAGCGCGACGCCATCATGGTGCCCGGCGCCGAAGACAATACCGCCCGAGTTTGGCTTATCCGTTTGAGAATGGGTTGATGCGAGCGGCGAACCGACCGGTTCCTCGGTCAAGGGCAATGAATGCCCTATCGGGCACGGCAACCTCATGCACCAATGCACCCTACAATAGTTATCCATCAAAACCTACACCCCCGAGAATAGTCTGCCCGGGATCATCGCACTCCCATCTGACGTTTGTCGCAGAGCTGAAACACCCTGAAAAACCCTTTTTCCAGAACGCTTGGCCTTACCCCGCAGCGTGCTCTTTTACACCCTGAGTTTCCACGTCCAGCCACCACGCATGCCCGCGTTCAGGCTGGTTCAAACTGAACGCCTGCCCCATCGCCGGGGTGGTAATCGACACGTTGCGCTCCCAGGCCAGGGCCATGATGCGGTCGAAGGGTTCGTGCCAGGCGTGGAACGCCAGGTCGAAGGTGCCGTTGTGAATCGGTAGCAGCCAACGCCCTTTCAGGTCGATATGCGCTTGCAGGGTTTGTTCCGGCTGCATATGCACATGAGGCCAGTCGACGTTGTAAGCACCTGTTTCCATCAGCGTCAGATCGAACGGGCCGTAGTGTTCACCGATACGTTTGAAGCCGTCGAAATAGCCCGTATCGCCACTGAAAAAGATCCGCCGCGCGCCGTCGATCATCACCCAGGAACACCACAGGGTCTGGTTGCTATCAAACAGGCCACGCCCGGAAAAATGCTGGGCCGGCGTGGCGACAAAGCGAATGCCGTCCACCTCGGTGCCTTCCCACCAATCCAGTTGCCGCACTTTGCTGGCGTCCACACCCCACTTCACCAGGATGTCGCCCACGCCCAGCGGGGCGAGAAAGTATCGGGTTTTGTCGGCCAGTTGGACGACAGCCTTGTGGTCGAGATGGTCGTAATGGTTGTGGGAAAGAATCACCGCCTCCAGCGGCGGCAAGTCTTCAAGGCTGATAGGCGGCTGATGAAAGCGCTTGGGCCCGGCCCAACTGAAAGGCGAGGCGCGCTCGGCAAACACCGGGTCGGTGACCCAGAATTTACCGCGCATTTTCAGCAGCACAGTGGAATGCCCCAGGCGAAACACGCTGTGGTCAGGGGCGGCCAGCAGTTGCTCGCGCGTCAGTGGTTGCACCGGAATCTTGCCTACCGGCCGCGTGCTGCGTGGCTTGTTGAAAAGCATGTTCCAGAAAATCTGCAACGTCTTGCCAAAGCCACCGTGTTGCACCGGGGCGTCGTTGCTGAAGTGCCCTTGCGCCTGTTCGGCAGGCTTGAGTGCCGTTGGCGCTGGGTCGAGTCGGCTTGAAATCGTGGCCATAACTGAGTGACTCCTACATTCCGCTCTATAATTACACTGCACAGTGTAGTTTCTAGATTGCAACAAATCCCGGAGCAAGTAAACTACCGAGTGTAATTTTCCTTTTAGAGTCGAACGCCCTCCATGACTGCTCCCCTGCGCCTCACCGACCGTAAACGCGAAGCCATCGTGGCTGCGGCCATCGCCGAGTTTCGGGTTAACGGGTTCGAGGTCACCAGCATGGACAAAATTGCGGCCACCGCCGGCGTTTCCAAACGCACGGTGTACAACCACTTCCCCAGCAAGGAAGAGTTGTTTGCCGAAATCCTCCACCAATTGTGGGCCAGCAGCGTTGCACAACTGGACGTGAGCTACACCAGTGACCGCCCCCTGCGCGAGCAATTGCGCGGCTTGCTGCAAGCGAAGATGAAGATGATGGCAGACGCCAACTTCCTCGACCTGGCCCGCGTCGCGATTGCCGCCACCATCCATTCGCCGGAACGCGCGCAAGATATGGTCAACCGCCTGAGCAAGCGCGAAGAAGGTTTCACCCAATGGGTACGCGCCGCCCAGGACGATGGGCGGCTGCGCTGCACCGACGCGGCCTTCGCAGCCCACCAGATACAAAGCCTGCTCAAGGCCTTCGCCTTCTGGCCCCAGATCACCCTGGGCCAGCCGGTCCTTGACGACGCCAGTCAGGCCAGCGTTATCGAGTCGGCTATCGACCTGTTCCTGGCCGGCTACGAAGTCAGCGCGCCCTGCCCGCAGTAAAAGCCTGTTGCAGGCGCGACATTCCAGGTCGTTTTTAGCCGATTTGCACGCAGTGCTGCGCAAATGGCCTGGAAGGACACTGATTATTGCTACGCGAATAACTGACAATATTCACAACTATTATCCGATCAACGGTTCCAACCGCTGACGCATGCTGTCGTATCTGCAAAAAAGAGCTGACCTGGAACATTATGGAAAACAGACGAGGCAAAGGGCTTTCATTTGCCAGGCGTATCTACAAGCCAAGGATCATCGGCCTGGGCATCGGTTGTATCAGTGTCGCTGGCGCGCTTTACCCTCTGGCAATGCCCGGCTGGGTCTGGGCGTTTCTGCTATTTAACGGTTATATCTGTGCCCACGTGGCCTACCAGCTTTCAACGCGTTCGCAGTTTCCCTTCCAGGCCGAACAACGCAACCTGCTCTACGACTCACTGTTCGGCGGTTTCTGGGCCGCGGCTATCCAGCTCACGCCGCTGACGACGGTGACCATCCTGTCAATGATGACCATGAATAACGTCGCTGCGGGCGGCAAGCGTTTGTTCCTGCGCGGGCTGCTGGCACAGGCCGCCGGCATCGGGTTGGCGTGGGGGCTGTTCGGGATCAAGTTCAACCCCAACGTCAGCCTCACCCAGGTCTACACCTGCCTGCCGATGTTGACGCTCTATCCGATGGCCATCGGTATGGTCTGCTATCAGTTGGCAATCAAACTGTCCGAACACAAACGCGCCCTGAGCGCCCTGAGCCGCACGGACAGCTTGACCGGGTTGCTCAACCACGGCTCCTGGAAAGACCTGCTGCACTTGAAATTCCACAAATGCCAACTGCAACAAAGCCACGCCACCATTGCCCTGATTGATATCGACCACTTCAAGCAGATCAATGACGCCCACGGCCATATCGTGGGGGATGCCGTACTGAGGCAACTGAGCCTGGAACTGCGCAAAGTCCTGCGAGAAAACGACTTGGCCGGTCGTTACGGTGGCGATGAATTCTGTGTGATTCTTCCGCAAATGCCTTTGCAAGCAGCCGCGAAGGTCATGGAGCACATGCGCGAAACATTCAGTAACTACCGCAACCCGCAGATACCCGAGCTGCGCGTGAGCCTGAGCATTGGCCTGGCGGACTTCCAGCCCACCTTCAGCGATGCCGCGATGTGGCTCAACGCCGCGGATCGCGCGCTGTACGCGGCCAAGGACACCGGTCGCAACCGAGTGAATGTCAGCGACTATGTAATGGCCCATTCCGCCTAAGTCGTCCTACAACATCTCGTCTGAATTCTCTTACGCCAGCCTGCCGCAATAGCATAATGCCTCCATTGGTCGCTTCCCCTGAAAATGCCCGTTCCGGCGGCGAACTTCTTGACCGACCGATCACTCTGACCCCGTTGTTCCACCCCACTCTGTCAGCACAAGGAAGCTGACAATGAGCAAGTCAACCGTAAGGCCTGGTGCCCTACGGGGGCAGGCGCATATTCATGGATACCTCAGACGCGTGGTTCCCCGAGCCTTCGAACATGCTATTCAACGCCCATAAAAAAACCATCAGTACCCTGCAACACACCAACGCCCAACACGTCAGCCTGCTGGAGGCCATCGAGCGCTCCATGGCAGTGATCGAATTCGACCTGCAAGGCACGGTGTTGCGCGCCAATGACAACTTCCTCAAAACCATGAGCTACCGCGCCGAACAGATCGTGGGCCAGCCTCACCGGATGTTCTGCACGCCCGCCTTCAGCCGCAGCGCCGAGTACAACCAGTTGTGGACGCAATTGCGCAATGGCCAATTCCAGTCAGGCACCTTTGAACGGGTGGCCGGCGATGGCCAGTCGGTGTGGCTGGAAGCCAGCTATAACCCGGTGCGCGATGACACAGGCCAGGTCATCAAGGTGGTGAAGTACGCCATGGACGTCACCCCACGCCTGCAGGCCGAAAGCGAAGCCAATGCCAAGCTGGGCGCCATCGACCGCGCCATGGCGGTGATCGAGTTCAATCTCGACGGCACCATCATCACCGCCAACGACAATTTCCTGCAGCGCATGGGCTACAGCCTGGCGCAGATCCAGGGCAAGCATCACCGCCTATTCTGCAAGCCGGAGCTGGCCAACAGCGCGACATACGACGATTTCTGGAAACGCTTGAACCAGGGCGAACTGTTCAGCGGCCAGTTCGAACGCATCGACAAAAACGGCCAGACGGTCTGGCTCGAAGCCAACTACAACCCGGTGTACGACGCCAGTGGGCGCCTGTGCAAAGTGGTGAAGTTCGCCTCCGACATTACCGCCAAGGTGCAGCAACACACCGCCGATGCCGCCAGCGCCGCCCAGGCTTATCACATCTCCTTGAACACCCGGGACATCGCCGAAAAAGGCGCCAATGTGATCCAGCAAACCGCCAGCGGCATGCGCGAAATTGCCGCTGACATTGACGGCTCTTCACAACTGATCGCCAAGCTGGGCGAGCGTTCGCAGCAGATCACCGCCATCGTCAACACCATCCGCGGCATCGCCGACCAGACCAACCTGCTGGCCCTCAACGCCGCTATCGAAGCGGCGCGCGCTGGCGAGCAAGGCCGCGGCTTTGCCGTGGTCGCTGATGAAGTGCGCCAACTGGCGGCACGCACCAGCGGCTCGACGGCGGAAATCTCCAGCATGATCGCGATGATCCAAGAGGAAACCCGTCAGGCCATCGACAGCATGGAAGGCACTCGCGACCGTGCCGCACAGGGTGTGGAGCTGGCCAACCAGGCCGGGACGGTGATCCTGCAGATTCGCGAAGGCACTGGCGAGGCCGTACAGGCGGTGAGCGCGTTTGCCAATGAGCGGGGCACCAACTGACCCGATCTTCATGTGTTTGGCCCGGGGGCTCGGTCTATAGTGCTGACTAGTCTTACGCTAAGGATTCGAGCCCGCCATGACCCCAGACAAGCCAGACGCCGCCCCCGTCGATCACCTGCGTTTCCACCGAAGCCACGCGCACCTGATGTCGACCTTCGGCAACGACACTTTTGCCCTCAAGGCTGAGGCGTTCGCACGGTTCTTCGGGACGCCGACCTTCCTCGGCGCGCAAACTGTGATCGTGTTGGTGTGGATAGTGCTGAATATCACCGGCATCACCCACTTCGACGTGTACCCGTTCATCCTGCTCAACCTCGCCTTCAGCCTGCAAGCAGCGTATGCCGCGCCGCTGATCCTGCTGGCCCAGACACGCCAGGCCGCCCGCGACAAAGCCCAGTCCGACGCCGATGCCCAGCACCGCGAAGATATCGCCATTGCAAACACCGAGCGCCAAGCCCAAGCGGCGCAGACCACCAAACAGCTGCTGGAACTGCTGGAGCAAAACACCCGCCTGACGGAAATGACCAAGCAACTGACCGAACGCATCGAAAGCCTGACCTGCGAAATGCATGATCAGTTTGTGCGCAAAACCTGAAAGTTTCCCGTGCGAACGGGCTTCTTGTGGCGAGCGGGCTTGCCACAGTAAGCCGCTCGCCACAGCTAGCCACTGGGCAACCGCACATGCCGCCCCAGCTCATCAAACAACGTGACCACCGAACGCAGCGCCCGGCAGTCCGGGCGCGTCAGCAGCCACAGTGCGCTATCCCGCCCGGCCAACGCAGGCCCCAACGGTTGCAAGCCATCGCCCAAGAGAAAATCCGGTAACGCCGCCACGCCCAACCCCGCACGCACCAGTTCGGTGACCGACAACATGCTGTTGCAGCGATAACTGGGGCGCACGCCCGGCAAGTGCTCGCGGCGCCAGGCGACCGTGGGGTGATCGGGCAGGAAGTCGTCCGGCGCGATCCAGGGCAGGTCTGCCAACTCGCGGCCTGCATGCTGGCGCACAAAACCGGCACTGGCGCACACCTGATAGGCCACCGTGCCCAGGCAACGCCCCACAAGGTGCTCCGGCGGCGTCTTGGTCAGGCGCAGAGCGATGTCCGCATCGCGGCGGCTGAGGTTGGCGAAATCATTCGAGGTGCTCAACTCCAGGGTCAACGCCGGGTACTCGGGCATGAACTGCGCCAACGCCGGCAGCAGCAAGCCTTGCAATACTGAGTCGGTGCAGGTCAGGCGCACGGTGCCGCTGATCACTTCACCGCCCTGCTCCACGCCAATGCGCGCCGCTTCCAGGGCCTGTTCGGCGTTTTCGGCCTGCTGCGCCAGGTGACTGGCTAAGCTGGTGGGCAGGTAACCGGCGCGGCTTTTTTCAAACAGGGTCTGGCCCAGGGCCGCCTCCAGCCGCCGCACCGCACGGAACACCGTGGATACATCCACCCGCAATAACGCCGCCGCCCGCGCCAGGGTGCCGCCGCGCACCAAGGCGAGGATCAGCGACAAGTCTGGGTAGTCAATTTGATAGTGCGTGGCTGCATTGAGCATGTGGGCAAACGCCAATTTTGATTGCGTGAGCGCCAATCTATAGTGCGTACCAAGACACAACAAGCCATGGGGCCTACACGATGAAAGCCAGCACCCTGCACCTCGCCCTGATCGGCGACTACAACCCTGACGTGATTGCGCACCAAGCCATTCCCGTGGCGCTGCAACAGGCGGCCGAAGCCCTGGGCCTGAACGTCCACGTGCAATGGCTCGACACAGATTCGCTCACACCCAACACCCAACTGCACCGCTTCGATGGCTTCTGGTGCGTGCCCGCCAGCCCCTACCGCGACACCGACGGCGCACTGCGGGCGATCCGTTTTGCCCGCGAGCACAAGCGCCCTTTCCTCGGCACCTGCGGTGGTTTTCAACACGCGGTGCTGGAATATGCTCGCAACGTGCTGGGCTGGGCGGATGCCGAACACGGCGAACTGGCCCCACAGGCCAAACGCGCAGTGATCACGCCACTCAACTGCGCATTGGTGGAGGCGACCGATACCGTGCGCCTGGTGCCGTACACCCGCATCGCCGAGGCCTACGCCAGCCTGGATATCCATGAAGGTTACCGCTGCCGCTACGGCATCAACCCCGAGTTCGCCAACGCACTGCTTGAAGGCGACTTGATTGCCAGCGGCCACGATTCGGCGGGTGATCTGCGCGCCATGGAGCTGCTGGACCACCCGTTTTTCGTCGCCACCCTGTTCCAGCCTGAACGCGCCGCGCTCAAAGGCACTACCCCGCCGTTGGCGACTGCCCTGCTCCAGGCCTGCCAGGCGCTGGCACGATGATCGCCAACACACCCGCCCCGCCCTACTACGCGGTTATTTTCAGCTCACTGCGCACCGAGGGCGATCAAGGCTACGGCCAGGCCGCCGCGCGCATGCTGGAGCTTGCGCGCGAACAACCGGGGTTTCTTGGGGTGGAATCGGCCCGCGAAGACGGCTTGGGGATCACCGTGTCCTATTGGCAGAGCGAGGCCGCGATACTGGCCTGGAAACAGCAGGCCGAGCATCGCGAGGTGCGCGAGCAAGGTCGCGCCAGCTGGTACTCGGCGTTCCACACGCGCGTGTGCAAGGTGGAGCGGGCGTACGCCTTCCAAAACTGAAATGCTTACCCCTGTGGGAGCCAGCTCCCACCTTTGATCTTTATTGTCTGCAAAAACGACATTCGCTTAGCTGACCAAACTGCGCAACGCACTGATCTGCGGGATCTCCACTCGGCGCATATACACGCGCAACGGCTCGGTGATGTTGATGCGATCGTCGATGTTCTGGTCCAGCAGCAATTGCAGGCGTTCGCGCGATAAGGTCATCGCGTGGTCGGCGGCCGGCAGCCAGACAAATTCGGCGGTGGGGATGATGCCGTCATCGGCCACGTCCATGCCGAAGGAATCTTCGCTGAAACGTACGATGTACTGGCCAGTTTTGCGGTTCAGGCCGACAAACCCGTGGAGTTGGTCGGCGGCCTGGCAGATAAGCTCGGACGTGATGCGCATGGTAAACCTCACTGAAAAGTCCCACAGGGACTGGAAAGATGGTTTACACGCGTGGCAGAAATCACTGCCCTCTAACGGGGCAATTCGGCCAAGAATACTGCAATGCAGCACAAAAAAACCCAGAAAAATGGCCCGCGCGCACGTTAATGTCGGTTTGGTGATAGCGCCTTTCGCAATCAATTGTTAAAAAGGATGCCTTCTCAAAGTTACCTCCACGAAAGGACTTCGCTTATGCCTGTCACGTTTTCCAAGAGCGCCCTGCTGCTCGCGCTGATGCTCGGCCTTGGCCAGGCACAGGCTGGCGACCCGATCAGCCCGGCTGAATTGTCGACAAACGAAGGCATTCCGTACCCGGCCGTCATCGCCCACCGCGGCGCTTCCTACGACGCCCCCGAATCCACCGCCGCTTCCTACAAGCTCGCACGCGACCTGGGTGCCGACTACCTGGAAATGGACCTGCAGCGCAGCAAGGACGGCGTGCTGTTCGCCCTGCACGACAACAACCTGCAGCGCACCACCGACGTGGCCACCAAGTTCCCGGAGCGCAAAGACGCCCCGGCCAACGAATTCACCTGGGCTGAATTGCGCACCCTGGACGCCGGCAGCTGGTTCAACACTGCCTACCCAGACCGCGCGCGCCCTGCTTTCGTCGGCCTGAAAATCCAGAGCCTGGACGAAATCATCAAGATCGCCGAAGGCAACCCGCAGCACAAACCCGGCCTGTACATCGAGACTAAAGAGCCCAAGCAGTTTCCGGGCATCGAAGCCGACCTGAAAAACAAGCTGCTGGACAAAGGCTGGTTGAGCTCCGCCGGTTCCAAGCTGGGCAAGAGCAACACCGGCGTTGGCCAGGGCAAGGGCCGCGTCGTGCTGCAAACGTTTGAGAAAGACAGCTTGAGAGAGCTGCAAAAAGAAATGCCCAACACCCCGAAAATTCTGCTGTTGTGGGTCGGCCCAGGCAGCATCGAACCGAAGTCCGCGCAGACCTTCGCCGAGTCCGGCGAGCCGACCAAGGCCGCCTACTACGCCAAGCAAGAGCCGAAAGACGCCGCCGAGTTCGAAAAATGGGTCGACGAAGCCAAGAGCCTCGGCGCCATCGGCACTGGCCCATCGGCCGAGCTGACCAACTATGGCGACCAGAGCTACACCGACCTGGTGAAGCCTGAGATGAACAAGCTGACCCACGACAAAGGCCTGCTGGTGCACGTCTATACCGTCGATGAGCCGGTGGACTTCGAGAAAGTGATGAAAGCCGGCGTCGATGGCATCTTCACCAACCGCGCCGCCGAGCTGCTGAAGTTCTACAAGCGCTGGCCGTCGTCGAGTGTGCAGGACCTGCTCAAGGACAACGGCTACTGAGTGAAACCCGAATGGTCAGGTCGCCTGTGGTTGGGGCGTGATTACGGCCTGATCCTCGGCGAGCTGGGGCGCACCGCGCCCCACGCGCACTATGCCCATCAGTTATTGTTCTGCCCCGGCAAGCCGGTCACGGTCAGCCTTGATGGCCGTGTCACCACGGCCCATCGCCTGTTTATCCCTTCGCGACACAGCCACGCCATTCTCGCGAGCGAGGGTGAGGTGTTGATGCTGTATGCCGAGCCTGCCCGCTTTGCGGCCCAAGCCTTGGAACGCCTGTTGATCGATGCGCAACCGTGCCTCGAAACGCTGGACGTGCACCTGCGCCAATTACCCCGACGCCCCCTCATCGACCCGCGCGTGGAGCGGGCACTGTCAGCCCTGGATCAACACCTTAGCGGCAAGGTCTCTGCCCAGGCACTGGCACACGCCGCACACCTGTCATTGAGCCAATTGGAACGCCTGTTCACTCACCAATTGGGCTTGCCCGTGCGCCGCTTGGTGCTGTGGCGAAGAGTGCGCACAGCCCTGCGCCTGGCGCTGGCCGGCAGCAGCTTGACCGAGGCCGCGCACACTGCGGGCTTCGCCGACTCCGCGCATTTTTCGCGGACCATGAAGCAGATGTTTGGCGTGACGGCGGGCGCGTCGCTGCGCCAGTTGGACGTGCGCCTGTTAGCGTAGTGCGTCCGGCAACGGCGGTTCTTGGCTATAGCGCACCGGCATAAACGGCTCGCGCAACTGCGCCGCATACGCCAGCGGAAAATCCGGCCGGCTGCCAATCCCCAGGTCGCCTGGGCCCATGCGATAGGCCTCGCGGTAAAACGCCGTGCCCAGCAGCCAGTCCCACAGGTTGAAGAACAGCCCGAAGTTCACATCCCCAGCCCGGCCATACTTCATGTGATGGAACCGATGCACCGGCGCCCAGGCGAACACCCAGCGCAACGGCCCCAGGCGCATGTCGACGTTGGCGTGCTGCAACAACAGCTGAATCGCAATGGCCAACGCCAGTAGCTGCGCAACCTCCACCGAAATCCCCAAGAGGATCAGCGGCAGCAAGCCTGCCGTGGCCTCCAGTATCTGATGCAAGGGATGCTTCATCAGCCCATTAAAACCATAGAGCCGCTGCACGCTGTGGTGCACCGCATGCAAACGCCAGAGTGGCGCAACCCGGTGGCTGGCGTAATGCATCAGGGTGATGCCGGCATCGGCAAGGACGATGGCCAGCAGCAATTGCGCCCACATCGGCCAGCCACTCGGCCAAATGCCTTCGAACGCCAGCAGGCCGGTGAGCCACGGCAGTATCAACAGGCCCAGGGCGTTCAGGCTTTCGTTGACCAGCGCGTGGAACGTATCGCGGCGTCGGTCGCCGAGGCTGCGGTTCCATTGCGGCTCATAGGGCAACCAATGTTCGGTCAAAAATGACACGGCCAGCGCTGTCGCAAACACCCACACCAGCGCATCGGGTTGCCACAGCCCCCATCCCACAAATCCCAGCAGGAATACAGGCGCGTAAAGCCAAGCCACTAAACGTTTCATCCGAGTCTCCCTTTAAGTGAGCCCCCAGCATGAAAGCCGCCAGGCACAGCGGATTGAACAAATGGCGCAACTAGTTGAAATAATTAAGGGTGAGTTAAGTTGCGCTGGTTAACCTGAGCCCACTTAAACAGCTCACCGAAGAAGGACACACCATGAAAACCCTGACTGCTCTGTTCGCCGCTACCGCCCTGACCCTGACCGCCGGCCTGGCCCAGGCGGATGTTCGTCCGGATCACATTGAAGGCCTGCTCAAGTCCGGCGCCGTGATGCCTTTTGAGCAACTCAACACCAAAGCCGTCGCCACGCACCCTGGCGCCACCATCACCGACACCGAGCTGGACCACAAAAACGGTGTACTGGTTTACGAAGTTGACGTCACCGACACCGCTGGCAAACGCTTTGAAGTGAAGCTCGACGCCAAGACCGGCGCCGTGCTGGAAAACAAGCAAGACACCTGAGTTCCAGCGCCAAAAAAACCGCGCCACTGTTTAAGTGGCGCGGTTTTTTTATGCCTGCTCGAAACCAAGCGCTGGAAAAGTACCCAGCTAGTTAATGAAATTACACTTACAACGCGCAAGGTCGCTAGAATCCCACTCATTGGCCTGGGCGCTCCGCTCACCTCCTTGCGTAACGAGATCGCTGCATGGCGCAGAAAGCCGTCGACATCGCCACCATTGGCCGCATCAGTGCCGTACCCGCGATGCTCAAAGTCATCAGCGACATGACCGGCCTGCGCTTTGCCGCCGTGGCCCGGGTGACCGAGGACACTTGGACCGCCTGCGCCGTGTTCGACCAACTGGAGTTCGGCCTCGATGTCGGTGGCGAGCTGGACCTGACCACCACGATCTGCCACGAAGTTCGCGGCTCCCACGTGTCGGTCGTGATCGACAAGGCCAGTGAAGACCCGCTCTACCACGACCATCACACCCCGCGTATGTACCAGTTTGAAAGCTACATCTCGGTGCCGGTGTTCCGCACCGACGGGCGCTTCTTTGGCACCATCTGCGCCCTCGACCCTAACCCCGCAGAGCTGCGCAGCAGCACGATCCAGTCGACCATGGAGTCGTTTTCCCGGGTGCTGTCCTTGCAGATCGAAGCCGAAGAAGCCCTGCAAACCACCCAGGCGCAATTGCAGGAAGAACGCGGCACGGCCGAGCTGCGCGAGCAGTTCATTGCGGTGCTTGGGCATGACTTGCGCAACCCACTGTTCGCCATCAACTTCG
Organism: Pseudomonas sp. D47; assembly: GCF_045447305.1. Taxonomy (NCBI): domain Bacteria; kingdom Pseudomonadati; phylum Pseudomonadota; class Gammaproteobacteria; order Pseudomonadales; family Pseudomonadaceae; genus Pseudomonas; species Pseudomonas sp. D47. The sequence goes on from NZ_JBJGXU010000077.1 coordinate 18,874, forward strand.
GTGCCGAGCGGTTGCTGCGCAAATACGCCAACCCGGCGACCGACCCGCTCGTTCGGCACATCCTTGCCAGCGGTCGACGCGCTTCGCAACTGGTCGAGGATGTCTTGGATTTCGCCCGCGGGCGCATGGGTAACGGCATTCCGCTGAATATCGGCGATTGCCAGGGCCTGCAGGATGCGTTGCTGCATGTGGTGTCGGAGGTGCAAAGCGTGCACCCGCAGCGCGTGATTCATGCCCAGATCGGCAACCTTCAAGGGGTAAAAGGCGATCGCGATCGACTGGCACAGTTGCTGTCCAATCTGGTGGCCAACGCTGTCCACCACGGCAGCAAGGATGGCCCGGTGGAAGTCACGGCGCTGATTGAGCACGGCCACCTCAAACTGACGGTGAAAAACACCGGGCAGATCAGCGAACAAGCCTTGCCCCGGTTATTCCAACCCTACTCACGCCCGGTGACCAACACGCCCCAGGCCGGCCTTGGCCTGGGGTTGTATATCGTCAAGCAGATCGCCCAGGCTCACGGGGGTGAACTGAGCGTGTCCACTGATGAGCAGCACGGCACCGTGTTCAGCTTCAGCCTGCCGATAGGCTGATCAGGCGCCCAAACGCGCCGTCACTTCATTCAGCTCAGCCGACAAACCACGCAGGTTCTGGCTCGCCGCTTCAGTGCGCTGCACGTTGTCCATGTTCGCCGTGGCCACCGTGGTGATCTGGGTAATATTGCGCGAGATATCCTCGGCCACCGAGGTCTGCTCTTCCGCGGCCGTGGCGATCTGGCGATTCATGTCACGGATCGCCTCCACGGCCTGGGTGATGTGATTAAGCATGGCACCGGCCTGGGAAACTTTTTCCACGCTGTCATCACTGCAGGACTGGCCGCTGACAATCGCCTCGGCCGCATCCACCGCACCGGTTTGCACCGCGTGAATAATCTGGTTGATCTCGATGATCGACGCCGCCGTGCGTTGCGCCAGGCTGCGCACTTCATCGGCCACCACCGCAAAACCACGGCCCGCCTCACCCGCCCGCGCCGCTTCAATCGCGGCGTTGAGCGCGAGCAGGTTGGTCTGTTCGGCGATCCCACGGATCACCTCGAGCACCTTGCCGATGCGCACGCTGTCGGTTTCCAGGCGGCGGATGATGGTGCCGGTGTTGAGGATTTCATTGCGCATCTGGCCGATGGTGGCGATGGTGACCTTCATCACTTCCCCGCCTTCGCGGGCCGAATGATCCGCCTCGTCGGCGGCGCGCGAGGCACTGGCGGCGTGGCGGGCAACTTCTTGGGCAGTGGCGGACATCTCGGTCATGGCCGTGGCCACTTGGTCGGTGCGGTTGAATTGTTCGTGGGTGCCGTTTGCCATCTGCCCGGCAATCGAACTCAACTCGCCGCTGGCGCTGACCAGTTCGGTGGCGCTGCGCTGCAAGCGGCTGAAGGTTTCGGCGAGGAAGTCACGCAAGGTATTGGCGGCGGCCGCCAAGTGGCCCAGTTCATCCTGGCGGCGACTGGCGACGCGTTCGGCAAACCGGCCGTGACTCAGTTGCGTCACGTAGTCGATCAAGCCACGAATCGGCAGGATCAGGTTGCGGTTGATCAGCCACAAGCTGAACAGGCCGATCAACACACCCGACAGCAACATGATTGCCAACCCCACCATGACCGTGCGCTCGGCATAGGCGCTGATGGCTTGGGATTGCTGGCTGCCCTGCGCGCGCAAGTCACTGACCAGCGCGCTCATCTGGTCGCTGGTGGCGCGGTCCACACCTTTGACGGCGGTGTCGCCGACAGTCGGGTCCCCACCCGCCGCTACGTAGGCATCGCGCCCCTTTTGGTAAGCCACACCCAACTGCAGGTGTTCCTGGCGCAGGCTATCAATGCGCCGGCTCAGGCTTGGGTCGTCCTGGGTCTGGGTGACCAGCCGAGTGAGGATGCCCTGCACATCGCGTTGCCGGTCCTGGAACTGGCCCCAGTATTTCTCCATGTCCTGGGGCTGTTTGCCGCGTAGCAGGACGTTTTTCCATTCCTGCACTTGTACCTTGAATTGCAGGTTGGCTTCATCAATCAGTTGAGACGTGAGCAAGGGCCCTTCGATCAAACTGCGATAACTTTGCACGCCGTTAGAGAGGAAGTTGAAACAGGCCAGGGCGATCAACAAGATCGCAAGCAGACTGCCACCGAGCAGCGACAAAATTTGTGCTCTCAAGGAAGTACGCAAAATGTTCATGGGGAAAGCCTCAAAACAAGGAAAAGGTGCAAGCACGCCATAACATCCCTGTCATCAAGGCTCAGCCCATTCGCAGCGGGCCTTGTGCTTGGAGTCGGCCGTGCTAGAGGCTTCTTTAAGGATTCCAGACCGACGGTCAATAAAATGTCATCTCCAGGAAATACATCATAACCCGTCACAAAATTGTCAAATTACCTTGCAATGATTCGCCCACGCGAACCTGTGAAACGTCCTACAGGCGCTTTCTCTGCGAGCCTCCATGAACCACAGCATCGACCACGGCCACCAGGATCCCGATCTGTTTGGCCTGCTTTACGGTTTCCGTTTTCGCCCTGGAGAAAAAGGCGAGCAGATTGATTCAGCCACCGCGCTGGCGGCTTTGCAGGCACCACAAGACCCGGAAGAATTCCTTTGGCTGCACCTGAACCTGGCTCACGCCGCGTGCGAGCGCTGGATGCAGACGCACCTGTCGTTGCCGGATGAGTTTTTTGAAGCGCTGCACGAAGGCTCACGCTCCACGCGTATCGAACACGTCGACTCGGCCTTGCTGGCGGTGGTCAACGACGTGGTGTTCAACTTCAGTAGCATGGTCTCCTCGGATATTTCCACGCTGTGGGTGTGCGCCCGCAGCCGCTTGCTGGTGAGTGCGCGCCTGCAACCGTTGCACTCGGTGGACAAATTGCGCTCGTCGGTGAAGGCCGGTGAACGCTTTCGCTCGCCACTGGAACTGCTGGTGCATTTGTTGCGCGACCAAGGCGAAGTGCTGACGCAGATCGTGCGTAAGACCAGCCTCAGCGTCGACCATATCGAAGACCAGTTGCTGTCTTCGCGCCTGTCCACCAACCGCGCCGAACTGGGTGCCGCGCGCCGAGTGCTGGTGCGTCTGCAACGCCTGCTGGCGCTGGAGCCGGGCTCGTTGCTGCGCCTGCTCAATCGCCCGCCGCAGTGGCTGCAAAAAGAAGACGTGAAGGAGTTGCGCAAATCCACCGAGGAGTTTGCGCTGATCATCAACGACCTGACGGCCCTGGGTGAGCGCATCAAGTTGTTGCAGGAAGAGATCGCCGCCAACCTCAACGAGCAAAGCAACCGCACGCTGTTCACCCTCACGGTGGTGACGGTACTGGCATTGCCGATCAATATCATTGCCGGTTTTTTCGGCATGAACGTGGGGGGGGTGCCGCTCTCGACTGACCCGGAGGGGTTTTGGATTCTGGTGGCGTTGGTGGCGACGTTTACCTTGATTGCCGGGCGCTGGGCGTTTCGCAAACGCAAAGATTACTGACCTTGGCATGCAATCAAACTGTGGGAGCTGGCTTGTGTGGGAGCCAGGCTTGCCCGCGATGCAGGCACCTCGGTCTTTCAGAGACGCCGCGGTGATGCTATCGCAGCATAGGTATCTACACATTTTTTTATGGGTTGAGTTCTTTGGTTGTCGTGGGGGCGCTGGGTG
>NZ_JBJGXU010000078.1:0-22423 GCF_045447305.1 Pseudomonas sp. D47
GTCTGCCAGCTACACAGAGGTAGGCTGACCCGCCGCCATCTAAGGCAAGCCAGCTCCCATATTGATCTACATCGATCTGAGGATCGCCTTAAGAGGCGATCAACTGGCGCAGTACATAGTGCAGAATCCCACCCGCCTTGAAGTATTCCACTTCATTCAAGGTATCAATCCGGCACAGCACCTCGACCTTCTCGCTGCTGCCATCCTCGCGCGTAATCACCAGTGTCAGGCTCATCCGCGGTTCGATGTCGGCATCGGTCAGCCCGAGTATGTCGATCTTCTCCTTGCCGGTGAGCTTGAGCGCTTTGCGGTTCTGGTCCAGCTTGAACTGCAATGGCAGCACGCCCATGCCCACTAGGTTGGAGCGGTGAATCCGCTCAAAACTCTCGGCGATCACCGCTTTGACGCCCAGCAGGTTGGTGCCCTTGGCCGCCCAGTCGCGGCTTGAACCGGTGCCGTACTCTTGGCCGGCGATCACCACCAATGGCGTGCCCGAGGCCTGGTATTGCATGGCCGCGTCGTAGATCGGCATTTTCTCGCCGGTGGGGATGTACAGCGTGTTGCCGCCTTCTTCGCCGCCGAGCATTTCATTGCGGATACGGATGTTGGCAAAAGTGCCGCGCATCATCACTTCATGGTTGCCCCGGCGTGAACCGTAGGAGTTGAAGTCACGTGGCTCCACGCCTTGCTCGCGCAGGTAGCGGCCGGCGGGGCTGTCGGTCTTGATATTACCGGCAGGGGAGATGTGGTCGGTGGTTACCGAATCGCCGAGCAATGCCAACACGTTGGCGCCTTTGACGTCTTTGATCACCGGCAGTGGCCCGGCAATGTCGTCAAAGAACGGTGGGTGCTGGATGTAGGTGGAATCCTTCTGCCACACGTAAGTCGCGGCCTGCGGCACTTCAATGGCTTGCCACTGCTCGTCACCGGCGAATACCGCAGCGTATTCCTTGTGGAACATGCCGGTGCTGACTTGGGCCACGGCGTCGGCGATTTCCTGGCTGCTCGGCCAGATGTCCTTCAGGTACACCGGCTTGCCGTCTTTGCCTTCGCCCAGCGGCTCGCTGCTGATGTCGATACGCACGGTGCCGGCCAACGCATAGGCGACCACCAGGGGCGGCGACGCCAGCCAGTTGGTTTTCACCAGAGGGTGAACGCGGCCCTCGAAGTTACGGTTGCCGGACAGCACCGAGGCCACGGCGAGGTCGGCTTTCTGGATGGCTTTTTCGATGGGCTCCGGCAGTGGGCCGGAGTTGCCGATGCAGGTGGTGCAGCCATAGCCCACCAGATCGAAGCCAAGCTGATCGAGGTATTGGGTGAGGCCCGCCGCCTTGTAGTAGTCGGTGACCACTTTGGAACCGGGCGCCAGCGAGGTTTTCACCCAGGGTTTACTGGTCAGGCCTTTCTCCACGGCTTTTTTCGCCACCAGACCTGCGGCCATCATCACGCTCGGGTTGGAGGTGTTGGTACAGGACGTGATCGCGGCAATCACCACCGCGCCGTTTTTCAGGCGATAGGTGCGGCCGTCGTATTCATAATCGGTTTCGCCTACCAAGTCGGCATTGCCCACGGCAACACCGCCACCGCCTTCACTTTCCAGGCGGCCTTCTTCTTTGTTGGTGGGTTTGAATTGCAGGTCGAGGAAGTCGCTGAAGGCTTGGGCCACATTCGGCAGCGAAACCCGGTCCTGCGGGCGTTTCGGCCCGGCGAGGCTGGCTTCGACGCTGCCCATGTCCAGCGCCAGGGTGTCGGTGAACACGGGCTCCTGACCGGCGTTGCGCCACAGGCCCTGGGCCTTGGTGTAAGCCTCAACCAGCTTGACGGTTTCTGCCGGGCGGCCGGACAGGCGCAGGTAGTCCAGGGTTACGTCGTCCACCGGGAAAAAGCCGCAGGTGGCGCCGTATTCCGGGGCCATGTTGGCGATGGTGGCACGGTCGGCCAGCGGCAGGTCGGCCAAGCCGTCGCCGTAGAACTCGACGAACTTACCCACCACACCTTTTTTACGCAGCATCTGGGTGACCGTCAGCACCAGGTCGGTGGCGGTAATGCCTTCTTTCAATTTGCCGGTGAGCTTGAAGCCGATCACTTCTGGAATCAGCATCGACACCGGCTGGCCAAGCATTGCCGCTTCAGCTTCGATCCCACCCACGCCCCAGCCGAGTACGCCCAGGCCGTTGATCATGGTGGTGTGCGAGTCGGTGCCCACCAGTGTGTCGGGGAAGGCATAGGTGCGGCCGTCTTCGTCCTTGGTCCACACGGTGCGGCCGAGGTATTCAAGGTTGACTTGGTGGCAGATGCCGGTGCCCGGCGGCACCACGCTGAAGTTATCGAAGGCACTTTGGCCCCAACGCAGGAAGGCGTAGCGTTCGCCGTTACGCTGCATTTCGATGTCGACGTTTTGCTCGAAGGCGCTGCTGGTGCCGAACTTGTCGACCATCACCGAGTGGTCGATGACCAAATCCACGGGAGACAACGGGTTGATGCGCTGCGGGTCGCCACCGGCCTTGGCCACGGCGGCGCGCATGGCGGCCAGGTCGACCACGGCAGGTACGCCGGTAAAGTCTTGCATCAGTACCCGGGCTGGGCGGTATTGAATCTCGCGGTCGGACCGGCGCTCTTTGAGCCAGGCGGCGATGGCCTTGAGGTCGGTGCCGGTGACGGTCTTGGCGTCTTCCCAGCGCAGCAGGTTTTCCAGCAGCACCTTGAGGGACATCGGCAGCTTATCCAGGTCACCCAGGCTCTTGGCCGCTTCGGGCAAGCTGAAGTAATGGTAGGTCTTGGCGTCAATTTGCAGGGTTTTAAGGGTTCTCAGGCTATCAAGGGATGGCATTACATGACTCCTTATGGTCCGCACGGCTACGGACCTGACGGGACGAACAGAGCGTTCAACTTAGCCCTGTTTTCATTAGCAGGCTAATAACTGGACTCTATCGTTAAGTCCAAGGTTCCGAACTCGGCTATCATGCGCGCGTTTTCATGACAGGTAGTGCGATAGCGCAATGCCGGTTGAGTCACCAGGAGAGTTGATGAACACCCTTTTTATGCACTGCCGCCCGGGTTTTGAAGGCGAAGTCTGTTCCGAGATCGCGGAACACGCCGCGCGCCTGAACGTTTCCGGCTATGCCAAGACCAAGACCGGCAGCGCCTGCGCCGAATTTGTCTGCACCGAAGAAGACGGCGCCCAGCGCCTGATGCACGGCCAGCGCTTTGCCGAGCTGATCTTCCCAAGGCAGTGGGCGCGCGGGGTGTTTATCGACCTGCCGGAAACCGACCGCATCAGCGTGATCCTCGCCCACCTGCAAGGCTTCCCGCTGTGCGGCAGCCTGTGGCTGGAGATGGTCGACACCAATGACGGCAAGGAACTGTCGAACTTCTGCAAGAAATTCGAAGTGCACCTGCGCAAAGCCTTGTTGAATGCCGGCAAGCTGATTGACGACCCGAGCAAGCCGCGCCTGCTGCTGACCTTCAAGAGCGGTCGCGAAGTGTTCATGGGCCTGGCCGAGTCGAACAACTCGGCGATGTGGCCGATGGGCATCCCGCGCCTCAAGTTCCCGCGTGACGCACCTAGCCGTTCGACCTTGAAGCTGGAAGAGGCCTGGCACCACTTCATCCCCCGCGACCAGTGGGACGAGCGCCTGCACGGCGACATGACTGGCGTTGACCTCGGCGCAGCCCCCGGCGGCTGGACCTGGCAATTGGTCAACCGTGGCATGCTGGTGACCGCCATCGATAACGGCCCGATGGCCGAAAGCCTCATGGACACGGGACTTGTGCAGCATTTGATGGCCGACGGCTTCACCTTCGTGCCCAAGCAGCCGGTGGATTGGATGGTCTGCGATATCGTCGAGAAGCCGGCGCGTAACGCGGCGCTGCTGGAAACCTGGATCGGCGAGGGCTATTGCCGTGAGGCAGTGGTGAACCTGAAGTTGCCGATGAAGCAGCGTTACGCCGAGGTGAAACGCCTGCTGGAGCGCATTGAAGACGGCTTCAAGGCGCGTGGCATTCGTGTTGAGATCGGCTGCAAGCAGCTGTACCACGACCGTGAGGAAGTGACGTGCCATTTGCGTCGGCTGGTGGATGTGAAGAAACCTAAGGCCCGCTGAGTTCTAATGTGGGAGCTGGCTTGCCTGCGATAGCGGTATAACAGTAGACGTCTATGTTGAATGTGCCCCGGTCATCGCGGGCAAGCCCGCTCCCACAGTGATCGGGCCAGTTTCAGGAGTGAACTATGAGTGTTGATTTACCTGTCGACGGTACGCTCGACGCCACCGGCCTCAACTGCCCGGAACCGGTGATGATGCTGCACCAACACATCCGCGACCTGCCGCCCGGCGGTTTGCTCAAGGTCATCGCGACCGACCCGTCGACCCGTCGCGATATTCCCAAGTTTTGTGTGTTCCTGGACCACGAGCTGGTGGATCAGCAGGAGCAGGCAGGTACGTACCTGTACTGGATTCGCAAGAAGGTCGATTAAGCCAGCGCCGCAACGTGGCGAATCCGCCGGCGCGCGCTGCGTGCCAGGCGGATCACCAGCATCGCGGCGGCGCAGCTCAAGCCCACGATCAGCCCCTGCCACAAGCCACTCGGGCCCCTGGCGGCGCCCAGCCAGTCGGTCAGCCCCAGGGCGTAACCCACCGGCAGCCCCACACCCCAGTAAGCAAACAAGGTCAGCACCATGGTCACCCGTGTGTCCTGGTAGCCGCGCAACGCGCCGGCGGCCGTGACCTGGATCGCGTCGGAAAACTGGAACAGCGCGGCAAACACAATCAGCATCGACGCCACGTGAATCACCAACGGGTCCGGCGTGTAGATCGTCGCAATCTGCTCGCGAAACAGTAGCATCAGGCTGCACGACAGGCAGGCGTAGGTCAGTGCCGTACCCATGCCGACCCCGGCGGCAAAGCGCGCTTCACGCGGCTCGCCACGGCCCAGGGCTTGGCCAACACGCACGGTCACGGCCATGCTCAGCGAGTAAGGGATCATGAATACCAGCGAGCTGAAGTTCAGCGCGATCTGGTGGCCGGCCACCACGTTGGCACCCAGGCTGCCGATCAGCAGGGCGATCACCGCAAAGATGCTGGATTCGGCAAATACCGCGATGCCAATCGGCAGGCCGATGCTCAGCACGCGCTTGATCACCGACCATTTTGGCCAGTCGAAGCGCTTGAACAACTCGCTGCTCTGGTAAGCCGGCGCCCAGCGGGTCCAGGCGGCCAGGCCGAGCATCATCACCCACATCACAATCGCCGTGGCCCAGCCACAGCCCACGCCGCCCATGGCCGGCACGCCGAAATGGCCATAGATGAATACGTAGTTCAGCGGAATATTCAGCGCCAGCCCGCACAGGCCCATGACCATGCTCGGCCGCGTTCGGCCCAGGCCATCACTGAAGCAGCGAAACACGTAATACAGAGCGATGGCGGGCATGCCGGAAGCGATGCCGTGCAAGTAGGCCATGCAGGGTTTGATCAGCTCGGGGTCGACGTTCATCGCATGCAGGATCGGCTCGGCGCTGACCAGCATCAGCAGCGCGGTGAGCCCGACCAGCACGGCCAGCCACAAGGATTGGCGCACCAACGGGCCAATCTCGGTGTGGCGGCCGGCGCCGAAGTGTTGGGCGACTTTCGGCGTGGTGGCCAGCAAGGTGCCGGTCATCAGCAGGTACACCGGAATCCAGATCGAGTTACCCAGGGCCACGGCCGCCAGGTCCCGAGGGCTTACACGCCCGGCCATCACCGCATCGACGAAGCCCATGGCGGTGGTCGCGAGCTGGCCGATCATGATCGGCAGGGCCAGGGTCAGCAGGCTGCGCACCTCACGGTTGACGCGGGCGGGGCGGGAGAGGGCGGCGGTGGCGGTGTTCACGTGCGGCTGTCCAGTAAAAGAGTTGCAAAGGACGGCGAAGTCTACGCGCTGACGCACGGGTCAGGAAAAAACCTGTGTTAGGGATTTGTAAGCGATCTTCAGGCAGGCGCTGAACCCCTGTGGGAACTGGGCTTGCCCGCGATAGCATCATCTCGGTATAGCTGATAGACCGTGGTGTCTGCATCGCAGGCAAGCCAGCTCCCACACAGGCCCGGCTCCCACATAAGCACTGCCCACCTGGCATCTGCGGTGTTACACAGATCGCATCCCTGTACACTGCTGGTCCGCGAAAGGAGCCTGCCATGTTGATTGTTGCCGACGAAAATATCCCGCTGCTCGATGCATTCTTCGAAGGGTTTGGCGAGATTCGCCGGGTGCCCGGCCGTTCCATCGACCGCGCCACGGTCGAGCAGGCCGATGTGCTGCTGGTGCGTTCGGTGACCAACGTCAACCGCGCGTTGTTGGAAGGCACAAAGGTACGCTTTGTCGGCACGTGCACCATCGGCACCGATCATTTGGACCTGGATTACTTCAAACAGGCCGGCATCAGTTGGTCCAGCGCGCCCGGCTGTAACGCGCGCGGCGTGGTGGACTATGTGCTGGGCAGCCTGCAGACCCTGGCTGAGATCGAGGGCGCCGACCTGAATCAGCGTACCTACGGCGTTGTCGGTGCCGGTGAAGTGGGCGGGCGGTTGGTCAAGGTGCTCAAGGGCCTGGGCTGGAACGTGCTGGTGTGCGACCCGCCGCGCCAGATTGCCGAAGACGGTGATTACGTCAGCCTGGAGCAGATCATCCAGCAGTGCGACGTGATCAGCCTGCACACGCCGCTGACCAAATCCGGCAACGGCTGCACTTGGCACTTATTCGATCGCGAGCGGCTCAACCGACTCAAGCCCGGCACCTGGCTGATCAACGCCAGCCGTGGCCCGGTGGTGGACAACGCTGCGCTGCGGGAAGTGTTGCTGGAGCGGGAGGACCTGCAAGCGGTGTTGGACGTGTGGGAAGGCGAGCCCGAAGTGGATGTCGACCTGGCCGACCTGTGCGTGCTGGCCACTCCGCATATCGCCGGCTACAGTCTCGATGGCAAACAGCGCGGCACCGCGCAGATTTACCAGGCGTTCTGTGCCCATCTGGGCCAGGAGCCGAGCATTCATTTAAGTGATCTGCTGCCGCAACCGTGGCTGGCCGAGGTGCACTTGAACGCATCGACCGACCCGGCCTGGGCGCTGGCGACCTTGTGCCGCAGTGTGTACGACCCGCGCCGCGATGATGCGGATTTCCGTCGCAGCCTCGTAGGCACCGTGCAGGAGCAGCGCAAGGCGTTCGACCTGCTGCGCAAGCACTACCCGCAGCGCCGTGAGATTGATGGCCTGAAGGTGCGCATCAATGGCGAGTCGGCGGCGCTGTCGAACATCGTCTCGGCATTGGGCGCCATCACCCTTTAAAACAGGCATAAAAAACCCGGCCATCAAGGCCGGGTCACAAAGAGCTTAGGCGTATCAGCCTTGCTTGGCAGGCTTGACCAGTCGCTGTTCCAGCTCGCGGCACGCTTGCTGGATCATCTCTTCGGTAATCTGCACTTCGCGGCCTTGGGCGTCGATCACGGAGCAAGGCAGATACTGCGGTTGGCGGATCACTTCAATCTTGGCATCGCTGCTATTTTGCAAGGTCATGGCCTGTCTCCTCATCAGGTTGTGTACCTACTTTAATTCCCCCGCGTGACCGAGCTATTACAACTCCTTACAAGGTCATCGGTTAGAACATCCAGTCCACCAGAAACCGATACAAATTTCCAGCCAGGGGTTAGACCGATAGCCTCTAGCGGTCAGCATCGGCGGGCATAATTAACCTGACTCATTGTTATTCAGCCAAGTTCCCCCAATGTTGTGCTGTAGATACTTTTCCTGCACAGGTGCTGCCCTCCATGCTTTCAGTCCGTCAACGCCGCGCGATCCGCCTGGCCAGCCGCTTCATTGCGCCCTACCGCTGGCACGCGCTGGGTGCCCTGTTGGCGCTGATCGTCACGGCGGGCATCACCTTGTCCATGGGCCAGGGCATTCGCCTGTTGGTGGATCAGGGCTTTATGACGCAATCGCCGCACCTGCTCAACCAGTCCATCGGCTTGTTCATGATTCTGGTGTTGGGCCTGGCCGTGGGCACGTTTGCGCGGTTTTACCTGGTGTCGTGGATCGGCGAACGGGTGGTGGCGGACATTCGCCGGCAGGTGTTCAACCACCTGATCTACCTGCACCCAGGCTTTTACGAAAACAACCGCAGTTCGGAAATCCAGTCACGGCTGACCACCGACACCACCTTGCTGCAATCAGTGATCGGCTCGTCGCTGTCATTGTTTCTGCGCAACGCCTTGATGGTCATCGGCGGCATCGTGTTGCTGTTTGTCACCAACCCCAAGCTCACCAGTATCGTGGTGATCGCGCTGCCGCTGGTGCTGGCGCCGATCCTGATCTTCGGGCGCCGTGTGCGCAGCCTCTCGCGCCTGAGCCAGGACCGCATCGCCGACGTGGGCAGCTATGTGTCCGAGACCCTCGGCCAGATCAAGACCGTGCAGGCCTACAACCACCAAGTGCAGGACGAACAGCGCTTCGCCGTGACCGTGGAGGAGGCATTTGCCACGGCGCGCAAGCGCATCGCACAGCGCGCCTGGCTGATTACTTTGGTGATCATGCTGGTGCTGGGCGCTGTGGGCGTGATGCTCTGGGTCGGTGGTATGGACGTGATCAGCGGGCGTATTTCCGGTGGTGAGCTGGCGGCGTTCGTGTTCTACAGCCTGATCGTCGGCAGCGCTGTTGGTACCCTGAGCGAAGTGCTCGGCGAGCTGCAGCGCGCCGCCGGTGCCGCCGAGCGGATTGGCGAGTTGTTGCAGTCGAGTAACGAAATTCAGGCGCCTGCCGCCGGTACTGTGCAATTGCCGCAGCGCGTCAGCGGCCGCATGGAACTGCAAGACCTGCGCTTTTCCTACCCTTCGCGGCCCGACAGCTACGCCATCGATGGTGTGAGCCTGACCATCAATCCCGGCGAAACCCTGGCCTTGGTCGGCCCGTCCGGTGCCGGTAAATCGACGATTTTCGACCTGCTGCTGCGTTTCTACGACCCCCAGCAAGGCTGCATCCTGCTGGAAGGCCACGCACTGACCGAACTCGACCCGATGGACCTGCGCCGCCACTTCGCGTTGGTGTCCCAGAGCCCGGCGCTGTTTTTCGGCAGCGTCGAAGAAAACATTCGCTACGGCAACCCGTCCGCCACCACCGCCCAGGTCGAGGCTGCCGCGCGCATCGCCCACGCCCACGACTTCATCCTGCAAATGCCCGACGGCTACCAGACCCATCTCGGCGACGGCGGCATGGGCCTCTCCGGCGGTCAGCGCCAACGCCTGGCCATCGCCCGCGCGTTGCTGGTGGACGCACCGATCCTGCTGTTGGATGAAGCCACCAGCGCGCTGGATGCCCAGAGTGAACACTTGATTCAGCAGGCGTTGCCGCAACTGATGCAGGGCCGCACCACGTTGGTGATTGCGCATCGGTTGGCGACGGTGAAGAACGCCGATCGGATCGCGGTGATGGACCAGGGCAAGCTAGTGGCGGTAGGCACGCACCAGCAGTTGATAGCGAGCAATCCGCTGTATGCGCGGTTGGCGGCGTTGCAGTTCAGTGATGGGCTTGAGGTCGCCAATAGCGAGGGCTGATAGCTAGCGGGTTTGCTGTGGCAAGCCCGCTCGCCACAAGACCCCCCGCTCGCCACGGGGGTTGAGTCGCCAACAGTATGGCGACTTCCGGCCTAGGTGTTACTGATCATCAAAATACCGCTCATGCCAATCCACCAGCGGCTGCGGTGAGTTGAGCTTTTGCCCGTAGATCACCGAATAAGACAGCACGTTCTGCACGTACTGGCGGGTTTCGTCGAATGGGATGCTTTCCACCCACACGTCGAAGCTCAGGTGGTCGGCACCACGCAGCCATTGGCGAACACGGCCGGGGCCGGCGTTGTAGGCGGCGGAGGCGAGTACGCGGTTGCCGTTGAACTGGCTGTGCACTTGGCTCAGGTAGGCCGCGCCGAGCTGGATGTTTTTGTCCGGGTCGAGCACCTGGGCCGGGGAGGCCAGCGGGATGCTGAACTTGCGCGCGGTTTCCTTGGCGGTGCCGGGCATCAGTTGCATCAGGCCGCTGGCGCCGACGCCGGAGCGGGCGTCGTCCATGAAGGCGCTTTCCTGGCGGGTGATAGCAAACACCCAGCTCGAATGCAGGCCACGCACCTTGGCTTCGCGCACCAAGGTGTCCCGGTGGGCCATCGGGAAGCGGATATCCAAATCGTCCCAGTACTGTGCCTGGCTGATGGTGCGGATCGCCGGGAAGTACCACTTCATGTCATAGGCCAGCTTGGCCTGGGCGACCATTTCATCGCGGTTGAAGTGACGGCTGACGTGATACCACTCGCGGCGGCCATCGACGATCTGGCCGCGCGCATAGAACTCCAGGGCACGGCGCACGCCGGGCGTGTTACGCACCTTGTTGATCAGCGCCTGGCTCATCACCAGTGGCTTGTTGTTCAACTGGTACGGCGCCTTGGAGCGGTCGGCGGCGAGGAAGCCATAGAAATCCCGCTCCCGCGACAGGTTTTTGTACAGCACCAGGGCTTGCGGGTTTTTTGGCTCGGCCAGTTCCAGGCTGCGAGCCTGCCAGTAGCGCCAGCGGTTGGTGGTGGCCAGGTCTTGTGGGAGTTTGCGGGTCAACTGGTAGGCGTCTTCCCAACGGGCCAGGCGCAACAGCAGGCGCAGGCGCCATTCGGAGACGGTGTTGTCACGCAACTCCGGGTCGTACTTGGTCATCACCTCAAGGGCGCGCGGGTCGAAGCGTTTAGCCAGGGTCAGGCCGATCTCGCGGGCGATTGCCACTTTTTCGTCACGGGAGAAGTGCATGCTGCTGGCATACCCGTCGAGCAGGGCCATGGCCTTCTCCGGGTCCTGGCGTGCCAAGCGGCGCAGGCCCAGGCCTACGGCGTCAGACATGGCCTCGCTGGCGGGCAGGAAGCGCGATGGATCGCTGAGCATGTCGGGCTTTTGCGCTACGTCGACCATCAGGCGGCCCTGGGCGCCGAGGGTTGGCAGGGTTTTCACCAGGCTGTTGGCCAGCGCGTAGTTGCGCGCTTCGGCGGCGAGCTTGGCGCGGTCCCAGATTTTCTGTTCGGTGAGTTGGCCAGCGGCGGCCCACTGGCCGAAGGTGGCGTCACAGGCGGCGGGTTGGGATTTGCCGGTCAGCCAGAGTTTTTCGGTGGTCTTGTAGCCTTCGGCTTTCAAGTTATGGGTGAGCTGGTACTGGCCATGCAGGCAGTCCAGTTCAACGAAATTGAGTTTGGCGTCGTAGTACTTTTCAAAGGTCTGCCAGTCGCCACGGTCGGCCAGCCAGCGCAACCAGCGCAGTTTCATCCAGTTAGCCTGGGGCAGGTCGCCGTTTTTGGCGAGGAACTGTTCGATTTCCTCGTTGCTTGCGGTTTTCAGGCGCGCGGTCAGCTCGTCGTAGGCCAGGTACGGCGTGAGCGGGTAGTCGGCCAACGCCTGGCTGTATTGCATGTACGGGCCGCTGTCGCCTTTGGCGAGGGCGCGTTTGGCTTCATCGTAATATTGACGTTGGGTGGTGAGGTCCACGGCCTGGGCGGATTGAACGGCGGTGGCGGAAAGAAGCAGACAAGATAAAAAGTTGAAAAGGCGACTGCGCATGAGACGTCCGTGCAGAGAAATCACGACTAGCACCGGCACTGCCGACACTGATTACCCCTAGCTTAGCCTTTTGCCAGCGGCCGGCGAAAGCTTTGCCGGCCGGCTGGCTGAAGTTCAGCGTAAATGTCCTACAGAACGTGTCGATAGCGAAAATGCCGGCCGCATCCAACCCTCAAGTCAGGTAGAATGCGCGCCCAGTTTTTGGAGAAGCGTATGACCCTGCTCAAATTCAGCGATGTGTCCCTTGCTTTCGGCGCTATGCCGTTGTTGGACAAGGTGTCCTGGCAGATCGCCCGTGGTGAGCGGGTGTGCATCATCGGCCGCAACGGCACCGGCAAGTCCAGCATGATGAAGCTGGTTAAGGGCGACCAGAAGCCCGATGACGGCTCTGTTTGGCGCGCCCCGGGCCTGAAGATCGGCGAATTGCCGCAAGAATTGCCGGTGGCCGACGGACGGACAGTGTTCGACGTGGTTGCCGAAGGCCTCGACGGCGTCGGTGAGTTGCTCGCGCAATACCATCACCTGGCGCAGAACTGCGTCACCGAAGAAGACCTGGACAAGCTGATGCACGTCCAGCAAGACCTCGAAGCCCGTGATGGCTGGCGCTTGCAGCAACTGGTCGACAGCACCCTTAGCCGCCTGCAACTGCCGGCCGACAAGACCCTCGCCGAGTTGTCCGGTGGCTGGCGTCGTCGCGTGCTGCTGGCCCAGGCCCTGGTGTCCGAGCCGGACCTGCTGCTGCTCGACGAACCAACCAACCACCTGGACATCGGCGCAATCGCCTGGCTGGAAGAAGCCATCAAGGACTTCCAGGGCGCCGTGCTGTTTATCACGCACGACCGTGCCTTCCTGCAGAGCCTGGCAACGCGCATCCTTGAACTGGACCGTGGCGGCCTGATCGACTGGAACGGCGACTACGCCAGTTTCCTGGTGCACAAGGAAGCCGCACTGTCCGCTGAAGAAACCGCCAACGCGTTGTTCGACAAAAAGCTGGCTCAGGAAGAAGTCTGGATCCGCCAGGGCATCAAGGCCCGTCGCACCCGTAACGAAGGTCGCGTACGTGCCCTCAAGGCTCTGCGCAATGAGCGTAGCGAGCGTCGCGAACGCACTGGCAAGGCCAATATTCAGCTCGACACCGCCGACAAGTCGGGCAAGCAGGTTATGGTGCTGGAGAACGTCAGCTTCCATCACCCGGATGGCCCGTTCCTGATCAAGGACTTCTCCATGGTCCTGCAGCGCGGCGACCGTATCGGCCTGCTGGGCGCCAACGGTACCGGCAAGACCACCTTGCTCAAACTGATGCTCAATGGCCTGCAACCGACCAGCGGCACGGTAGAGGAGGGCACCAAGATCGACGTGGCCTACTTCGACCAGTTGCGCCACCAGTTGGACCTGGAAAAAACCGTGATCGACAACGTCGCCGAAGGCCGCGACTTTATCGACATCGACGGCCAGAGCCGCCACGTGCTGAGCTACCTGGGCGACTTCCTGTTCAGCCCACAGCGTGCACGTACGCCGGTGAAAGCCTTGTCCGGTGGTGAGCGTGCGCGCCTGCTGCTGGCCAAGCTGTTCAGCAAACCGGCCAACCTGCTGGTACTCGACGAACCGACTAACGACCTTGACGTGGAAACCCTCGAGCTGCTGGAAGAGGTCTTGCTGACCTTCAACGGCACTGTGCTGATGGTCAGCCACGACCGGGCATTCCTCGACAACGTGGTCACCAGCACCCTGGTCTTCGAAGGTGAAGGCAAAGTGCGTGAATACGTCGGTGGTTATCAGGACTGGCTGCGTCAGGGCGGCTCGCCGCGCCTGCTGGGCGTGACCGAGAGCAAGTCCGGCAAAGCCGACTTGACCTCGGCAGTGGTGGCGGTTGCCGCTGCTGAACCGGCCCAGGAAGCTGCGCCGGCGGCCAAGAAGAAGCTCAGCTACAAGCTGCAACGCGAGCTGGAAGCCTTGCCGGGTGATATCGACGCCAAGGAACAGCAGATTGCCGCAGTAGAAGCGGACATGGCTGACGCAGGTTTCTACCTGCGCCCGGCGGCCGAAACTGCCAAGGTCATTGCTTCCCTGGAGACGTTGAACCAGGAGCTGGAAGTGTTGGTTGAGCGTTGGGCTGAGCTGGATGCCTGAGTGATTCAAGCGCATTAAAAAAACCGGTGCTCATTTATATGAGCGCCGGTTTTTTTGTATGAAATACAGTTCAAATGTGGGAGCTGTGTCGCTCTTAAGCGCTTTTTACCAGCTTCACCGCCAGCACATCACACGGCGCGCCGTGCAACACATCATTGGCGGTCGAGCCCAGCAGCAATGCCAAGCCATGGCGGCCATGGCTGCCGACCACGATCAGGTCGCAGCCCTGTTCCTTGGCCAGGTGGTGGATTTCCTGGCGCGGCTGGCCGTAGGTGAGGTGCGAGTTCTCCTTGGTCACTTCCGGGTATTTGAGGATCAACCGCTCCAGGCGTTCTTTGGCCTGGTCAAACTGTTGTTGCTGCAACTGGGACAGATCCATGGGCACGTCGCCTCCAAAGGCCATGGCCATCGGCTCGACGATGTGCACCAGCGACAGTTTGGCGTCGCTGGCGACCGCGAAGGCGCGGGCGCGCTTGATGACTGGATCGCACTCTTCGGTCAGGTCTACGGCGACCAGAATATGTTCGTATGACATGGGGCGTTCCTCCAGGGGACTGCAATAAGTTCAGTATGGCTGCTTTCAAGCGGATGGGGTTGCGTCAAATCAAATCCGCTCATTTAGAAATTCGGGAGTACAGATATGACGGTCTGGATAGTGGTGTCAATCCTTCTAGTGGTTCTGAGCCCTCTGGCATGGCTGCGCCCCTCACGCCATCAGAGTGGGCGCATGGCCCTGCGGATGGAGGCGCGCCGCATCGGCCTGGCCATGCAGTTGGCACCCCAGGAGTGGCCGCACTGGCTCAAGCAGGAGCCGCCGAGCCCGTGCGCGCAGTACTGCCGCCCACGGCGCGGGCGTACGCCGGCCATCTGGAGCTATTGGCAATTGGAGCCGGGTGTGTGGGTCAATCAGTGGCGTGAGGTGTGCGTCGATGAAAAGTTGTTGGCGCATTTTGCGACGCTGCCGGACAACGTCTACAAGGTCGAGGCCGACAAGCAGATGATCGCCTTGTGCTGGGGCGAGAAGGGCGAGGCGAGTGTGTTGAAGGACATTGATACGTTGCTCAAGGCCCTGGCTTGATGTCTGTCAGATAAAAGCCAGGCAATAAAAAGCCCGACATCATCATCGGGCTGGAGTTGGCCAGGCAGGCCGGAAATCTGTGATTCACGCGTCGGATGTTCATCCAGGCGCATTAAGCTTGTCGCTAGCCTAGCGGCATATCCCGTTGTGTACAGCCTTTTCCCACAAATTTCAGACTATTGATTTCGTGAATATTTGAATATTGACGAGGCGCGGGCTTAGGGTGGGGGTTCTGAACTGACTGGAAAGTCGCGTTTTCCCTAGCCTTTCGAGCGATTGACAATTGCCCAGAATTGGATGAAGGTGGCGTACCCAAATCAAACGGGCGTATGAATTGAGCGTTTGTCTGTCAGACCGCTCATACAGAACCCCGACTAGCGCATTGGCGGGTGTGCCTGGCGAATGGGTGTGAGCATTGACGCAACTATCAATGTTCAACCATAGGCCAGCGTCCAGTGAGTACTGTTCAGCTTCCATATCGTGGAGATCAGTTGATGATTTACGAAGGTAAAGCCATCACGGTTAAGGCTCTTGAAAGTGGCATCGTCGAATTGAAATTCGACCTCAAGGGTGAGTCCGTCAACAAGTTCAACCGTCTAACCCTGAACGAACTGCGTCAGGCCGTAGACACCATCAAAGCAGATGCTTCGGTCAAGGGCGTGATCGTCTCCAGCGGCAAGGACGTGTTTATCGTCGGCGCTGACATCACCGAATTCGTCGACAACTTCAAGCTGCCCGATGCCGAGCTGGTGGCTGGCAACCTCGAAGCCAACAAGATCTTCAGCGATTTCGAAGACCTCAACGTGCCGACCGTTGCCGCAATCAATGGCATCGCGTTGGGCGGCGGCCTGGAAATGTGCCTGGCGGCAGACTTTCGCGTCATGTCGGCGACCGCCAAAATCGGCTTGCCTGAAGTCAAACTGGGCATCTACCCAGGTTTCGGCGGCACCGTACGCCTGCCGCGCATCATCGGTGCCGACAACGCCATCGAGTGGATTGCCGCGGGTAAGGAAAACCGTGCAGAAGACGCGCTGAAAGTCGGCGCCGTCGATGCTGTGGTTGCCCCGGACAAACTGGCCGAAGCGGCACTGAACCTGATCAAGGGCGCCATCAGCGGCGAATTTGACTACAAGGCCAAGCGTCAGCCGAAGCTGGAAAAGCTCAAGCTCAACGCCATCGAACAAATGATGTCGTTCGAAACCGCCAAAGGTTTCGTGGCGGGCCAAGCCGGCCCGAACTACCCGGCGCCGGTTGAAGCGATCAAGACCATCCAGAAAGCCGCGAACTTCGGTCGCGACAAAGCCCTGGAAGTGGAAGCTGCAGGCTTCGTCAAACTGGCGAAAACCTCGGCTGCCCAGAGCCTGATCGGCCTGTTCCTGAACGATCAGGAACTGAAGAAAAAGGCCAAGGCCTACGACGAAATCGCCAAAGACGTGAAACAGGCTGCCGTACTCGGCGCCGGTATCATGGGCGGCGGTATCGCCTATCAGTCGGCGTCCAAAGGCACGCCGATCCTGATGAAAGACATCAACGAGCACGGCATCGAGCAAGGCCTGGCAGAAGCCGCCAAGCTGCTGGTGGGCCGCGTTGATAAAGGCCGCATGACCGCTGCGAAAATGGCTGAAGTGCTTAACGGCATTCGTCCTACGCTGTCCTACGGCGATTTCGGCCACGTCGACCTGGTGGTCGAAGCGGTTGTCGAGAACCCGAAGGTCAAGCAAGCCGTACTGGCTGAAGTGGAAGCCCAGGTTAAGGAAGACACTATCCTGGCCTCGAACACCTCGACCATTTCCATCAGCTTGCTGGCCAAAGCCCTCAAGCGTCCGGAAAACTTCGTCGGCATGCACTTCTTCAACCCGGTGCACATGATGCCGCTGGTGGAAGTGATCCGTGGCGAGAAGTCCAGCGAGCTGGCAGTTGCCACCACCGTTGCCTACGCCAAGAAAATGGGCAAGAACCCGATTGTGGTCAACGACTGCCCGGGCTTTTTGGTCAACCGCGTGCTGTTCCCCTACTTCGGCGGTTTCGCCAAGTTGGTCAGCGCCGGTGTGGACTTCGTGCGTATCGACAAAGTCATGGAAAAATTCGGCTGGCCAATGGGCCCGGCGTACCTGATGGACGTGGTCGGCATCGACACCGGCCACCACGGTCGTGACGTCATGGCTGAAGGCTTCCCGGATCGCATGAAAGACGACCGCCGCTCGGCGATCGACGCGCTCTACGAGGCCAAGCGCCTGGGCCAGAAGAACGGCAAGGGCTTCTACGCCTACGAGGCTGACAAGAAGGGCAAGCAGAAGAAAGTGGCCGACCCGTCGGTTCACGAAGTACTCGCGCCGGTCATCTACGAACAGCGTGAGGTGTCCGATGAGGACATCATCAACTGGATGATGATCGCCCTGTGCCTGGAAACCGTGCGTTGCCTGGAAGACGGCATCGTTGAAACCGCCGCCGAAGCCGATATGGGCCTGGTGTACGGTATTGGTTTCCCTCCATTCCGTGGTGGTGCGCTGCGTTACATCGACTCGATCGGTGTGGCCGAGTTCGTTGCCCTGGCTGACAAATACGCTGATTTGGGCCCGCTGTACCACCCGACCGCGAAGCTGCGTGAAATGGCCAAGAATGGCCAGAGCTTCTTCGGTTAAGCGCCCAGACGAATAGAGCGAGAATATTTATGAGCTTGAATCCAAGAGACGTGGTGATTGTCGACTTCGGTCGCACACCGATGGGCCGCTCCAAGGGCGGCATGCACCGCAACACCCGTGCCGAAGACATGTCGGCGCACCTGATCAGCAAATTGCTGGAACGCAACGTCAAGGTCGACCCGAACGAAGTCGAAGACGTGATCTGGGGCTGCGTCAACCAGACCCTGGAACAGGGCTGGAACATCGCGCGCATGGCGTCGTTGATGACCCAGATCCCGCACACAGCCGCTGGCCAGACTGTCAGTCGCCTGTGCGGCTCGTCGATGAGCGCGCTGCACACCGCAGCGCAAGCGATAATGACCGGTAACGGCGATGTGTTCGTGGTCGGCGGCGTGGAGCACATGGGCCACGTCAGCATGATGCACGGCGTTGACCCTAACCCGCACATGTCGCTGTACGCGGCAAAAGCCTCGGGCATGATGGGCCTCACCGCAGAAATGCTCGGCAAAATGCACGGCATTACCCGTGAAGCCCAGGACGCATTCGGTGTGCGTTCCCACCAGCTCGCCCACAAGGCGACTGTGGAAGGCAAGTTCAAGGATGAAATCATCCCGATGAACGGCTACGACGAGAACGGTTTCCTGAAACTGTTCGACTACGACGAAACCATTCGTCCGGACACCACCCTGGAAAGCCTGGCGGCCCTCAAACCTGCCTTCAATCCAAAGGGCGGTACCGTGACTGCCGGTACTTCGTCGCAAATCACTGACGGTGCTTCGTGCATGATCGTGATGTCGGCGCAGCGTGCCCAGGACCTGGGTATCCAGCCGCTGGCGGTGATCCGTTCGATGGCAGTGGTGGGTGTGGACCCGGCGATCATGGGCTATGGTCCAGTACCGGCCACACAAAAAGCCTTGAAGCGCGCGGGCCTGACCATCTCCGATATCGACTTCTTCGAGCTCAACGAAGCTTTCGCCGCACAGGCCTTGCCAGTGCTGAAAGATTTGAAAGTACTCGACAAGATGAACGAGAAGGTTAACCTGCACGGCGGTGCGATTGCCCTGGGCCACCCATTCGGTTGCTCCGGTGCGCGTATTTCCGGCACTTTGCTTAACGTGATGAAGCAAAATGGCGGCAACCTTGGGGTTGCAACCATGTGCATTGGTCTCGGCCAAGGCATTTCCACCGTCTTCGAACGCGTCTAAGCGTTAGGTTGACGGAAGCCGGGGCCCAGTGCCCCGGTTTTTGTTTTTTGGAATTTTTAATATTTTTTTTAATAAATTTTGTAAGAGGGCCAGAGCATGAAAGTAGAACCAGGGCTCTACCAACATTATAAGGGGCCGCAGTACCGCGTTTTTAACGTGGCACGGCACTCCGAGACCGAAGAAGAAGTGGTGTTTTACCAAGCACTGTATGGCGATTACGGCTTTTGGGTACGCCCGTTGAGCATGTTCCTGGAGACCGTCGAAGTTGACGGCGAGCAGGTCCCGCGCTTTGCTTTGGTCCAGGCCGAACCCAGTCTTTTTTCAGGGCAATAACGGCAGGCCGCGCAGAATGCTGCGCTTGACCTCACCTTGTTGCCACTATATATAGCGTTGCCGCGACAGGCGCCAACTGCCTTTCACTTCTCGAATTCAGGAATTTTCCGATCCATGGGCAAATCGCTGGTCATTGTGGAATCCCCGGCTAAGGCCAAGACCATCAACAAGTACTTGGGTAACGAGTACGTGGTGAAGTCGAGTATCGGCCATATCCGAGACCTGCCCACCAGCGGTTCGGCTAGCGCCAGCAAGGAGCCTGCCGCCAAGCGCGGCAAGGCCGCCGCGGGCGAAGGTCCGGTGCTCACCCCTAAAGAGAAAGCGCGTAAGCAGCTGGTCTCGCGCATGGGTGTGGACCCGGAACATGGCTGGAAGGCCAAGTACGAGATCCTTCCTGGCAAGGAAAAGGTCATTGAAGAGCTGCGCCGGCTCGCCAAGGATGCTGACACCATCTATCTCGCGACGGACTTGGACCGCGAAGGGGAAGCCATTGCCTGGCACCTGCGGGAAGCTATCGGCGGTGATGACAGCCGCTACAAGCGTGTGGTGTTCAACGAAATCACCAAGAAAGCCATCCAGGAAGCCTTCTCCAAGCCCGGCGAACTGGACATCGACCGCGTCAACGCCCAGCAGGCACGGCGTTTCCTCGACCGCGTCGTGGGCTACATGGTTTCGCCGCTGCTGTGGGCGAAAATCGCCCGTGGCCTGTCCGCCGGCCGTGTGCAATCGGTTGCGGTAAAGCTGGTGGTGGAGCGTGAGCGCGAGATTCGTGCGTTCAACCCCGAAGAGTATTGGGAAGTCCACGCTGACCTCGGCACTGCCAAGGGCGCCAACGTGCGCTTTGACGTGGCCCGTGAGAAAGGCGAGGCTTTCAAGCCGCTGAACGAAGCCCAGGCCATGGCCGCGCTGGAAAAGCTCAAGGCTTCCAGCTACAGCATCGTCAAGCGTGAAGACAAACCGACCAGCAGCAAGCCGTCGGCGCCGTTCATCACCTCCACCCTGCAACAGGCTGCGAGTAACCGCCTGGGCTTCGGTGTGAAGAAAACCATGATGATGGCCCAGCGTTTGTACGAAGCCGGCTACATCACTTATATGCGTACTGACTCCACCAACCTGTCGCAAGACGCGGTGGCGATGGCGCGTACCTATATTGAAACCGAGTTCGGCAAGAAGTACCTGCCGGAGAAGCCAAACGTCTACAGCAGCAAAGAAGGCGCACAGGAGGCTCACGAAGCGATTCGTCCTTCCGACGCCAACACTGAGCCAAGCAAGCTGACGGGCATGGAGCGCGACGCTGAGCGCCTCTACGAGCTGATCTGGCGCCAGTTCCTGGCCTGCCAGATGCTGCCGGCGCAATACCTGTCGACCACCGTCAGTGTGGGCGCAGGCGACTTCGAGCTGCGTGCCAAGGGCCGTATCCTCAAGTTCGACGGCTACACCCGCGTGATGCCGCAAATCGCCAAGCCAGGCGACGACGATGTACTGCCGGACATGGCCCAGGGCGACACGTTGAAGCTGATCAAGCTCGACCCGTCCCAGCACTTCACCAAGCCGCCGGCGCGTTATTCGGAAGCCAGCCTGGTAAAAGAGATGGAAAAACGCGGTATCGGTCGTCCTTCGACGTACGCTGCGATCATCTCGACCATCCAGGACCGTGGCTACGTTGCGCTGCACAACCGTCGTTTCTACTCGGAAAAAATGGGCGACATCGTTACCGAGCGCCTGTCCGAGAGCTTCTCCAACCTGATGGACTACGGCTTCACCGCCGGCATGGAAGAGAACCTCGATGACGTGGCCCAGGGCGAACGCGACTGGAAAAACGTACTGGATGAGTTCTACGGCGACTTCAAGAAGAAGCTGGAAGTAGCCGAAAGCCCTGAGAGCGGCATGCGTGCCAACCAGCCGGTGATGACTGACATACCGTGCCTGACCTGTGGCCGTCCGATGCAGATTCGTACTGCGTCCACCGGCGTGTTCCTCGGTTGCTCGGGCTACAGCCTGCCGCCGAAAGAGCGCTGCAAGGCCACCGTTAACCTGGTGCCGGGTGATGAAATCGCTGCTGACGACGAGGGTGAATCCGAGTCGCTGGTATTGCGTGGCAAGCACCGTTGCCCGATCTGCAGCACGGCGATGGACGCTTACCTGCTCGACGAGAAGCACAAGTTGCACATCTGCGGTAACAACCCGGATTGCGACGGCTACGAGATCGAAGAGGGCAGCTACCGCATCAAGGGCTACGAAGGCCCGAGCCTGGAATGCGACAAGTGCGGCAGCGAGATGCAGCTCAAGACCGGCCGTTTCGGCAAGTTCTTCGGTTGCACCAACCCGACGTGCAAGAACACCCGCAAACTGCTGAAAAGCGGTGACGCGGCGCCGCCGAAGATGGACCCGGTGAAGATGCCCGAACTCAAGTGCGAGAAGGTCAACGACACCTACATCCTGCGTGACGGCGCTTCGGGCTTGTTCCTGGCTGCCAGCCAGTTCCCGAAAAACCGCGAGACCCGTGCGCCATTGGTCATGGAAATCGTGCCGCACAAAGACGAGATCGATCCGAAGTACCACTTCTTGTGTGAAGCGCCGAAGAAGGATCCCGACGGTCGCCCGTCCGTGATCCGCTACAGCCGCAAAACCAAGGAGCAGTACGTGCAGACCGAAGTGGACGGCAAGCCTACCGGCTGGAAAGCGTTCTACGACGGTGGCAAGTGGAAGGTCGAGGACAAGCGCCAGGGCGCTTGATCGACGAGCCTGCAAAACATAAAGGTCGCCCGCAAAGGCGGCCTTTTTTTGCGCTTGCAGGAAACTTGGCTGATCCGTGACACTGTTCAGCCAGCATCATGCTTATTTCGTTGTGGAGACTGCCGTTATGGCCAACGAACTCTATACCCGTACCAATCAGAAAATTTACTTCGCGGGTTTGTCCCTGGAGGCCCTTGGCCGTGCCGAGGAAGGGAAGGAGATGAATGCCATCGCGTTGGTCCAGGCCGGGCGTGAGGCGGCGTTGTTCCACCTGTACGGTGCCCTGCTGGGCCTGTGCCATGAAATCGCCGGGTTCTACCGCTTGCCCCAGGCCGGTGCGCCCCGTGCAGAGATGATCGTGAACCGCGACGTGCTGGAAAGCATGGCGATTCCTGAGCTGGCCGAGCTGGTGGAAATGGCCCAGAGCCCTGACAGTTGGATTGCCCGCCTGCTCAAGGCGCATGCCGACATGTTCCAGCCGCCACGCGTTCCTCATGTGCCCAAGGGGGATGTGACACAGCCGCTGATCGTGGCCGTTGCCCTGGAAGAAGATGAGCCCAAGCCATTGAGCCGCGAAGAGCTGGAGGGCTGGCGTCAGGAGCTGAAGAAGATGGCGCTGCGGTTTCGCGAAGGCTTGAACGAGTGCTGAGAGGTTTGCACTAAGCAAATAATGTGGGAGCTGGCTTGCCTGCGATAGCGGTGG
>NZ_JBJGXU010000079.1:0-21768 GCF_045447305.1 Pseudomonas sp. D47
AAGCGGTCGAAAGAAACGCCTGGGCCGGCAACGTCGGCGGCAAAAATATTGGTGAAATACTCCCCATCTCTAATTCTTTCCTCCTTTATTGTCCTCGCCAAAAGCCCTATTTCTTCCGGCGTCCGATTGGGGTTTGCGGCCAACTTCAGTAAGTCCTTCAAGCGTGTTTGGCCTGTGTAATCCGGCAGCGCCTGAAGCACCCCATTTTTATAACCCTGATTAAACCGCGCAAGGCTATTGGGCTTTCGTGCCTCAACGAGCTTCTTGTAGAAATTCCCAAACGCAACTCCCAAGCTGCTGCTAAGCGTGCCGCCACGCAGGGGAGTGAAGTGGTCGATTGGCGAGCCATACACACTATTTTTTAAGGGGTCATAGTTATACCATTGATCGTTCTTGCGTACCGCGACCGTGTCGATGGTGCGATCTCCAACGTTCACAGAGCCGATTAACGCTGTCCCGTGCTGCTTGCTTATCTGCTGAAGTTTTTGGTAACCGCCATTGGAGGCCCTGAGCTTTTTAAGCCACCCAGTACTCTTCGTGTAGCCCTTGAGGAGCAAATGCCCGGCTCCCCATATTATGTCGCCCGCCCCACTGAGTGGGTTGAGCACCTCAAAGGCGGACGCCCCCAGGAACTTGATAGCTTTTGCAGCCTTGGCGCCATTGCCAAAGACTTTGGCGGCCTGGGCAGTCTTGCCTGCGCCAAACGTCAGCAGTCCAATGACATCCATCGTTAGGTCGGCTATCCCCTCGACGACGCTGCCTTTCGCCAGGTTGACGATGGCAGACCGGAACGGGATGAGGTTGAGGAAGAATTCACCAACCCCCTTGTCAAGCGAACGATCATGATCGTAGGACGTCACGCCTCTGGCGTGATCCAGCACACTTTCATCATCCAGGCCTAAGGATTTAACGTAGAAATTGGCAATCTTATTGGTTCGGTTCGAGTCGAAACTTTTGGGGATCTCAGTACTGCCTGGCTTATCAGTCTTGGCAATGCTGGAGTCGCTGGGATAAGGCGTAATGATCGAAGTAACGGGCTGATAGCCTCCGTCTATTTTAATTACCTGTTTCAGGTTTTCTGTCATGCGCTCGTTTTGTTTAGTGATTGTCCCTTTGGTGGTGTCGATCTCATAAAGATTGCTCTCACCCTCGTACGTAGTTTTCACAAACAATGTATGTTCGCGACGCACCGTCACGAGTGCGTTACCCGCCGCATCTTTGTAGTGTTTTTCGTAAGAGAACTCGATCTCGCCGAATTCAAAATTTTTGCGGTCGGCTAATGGCAATTGGGATATCAGGTGCTTGACCATTCCGTGATGGCCCTTTTTTTGCGCCGCTATCGACGCCTCGAATTGGGTCGTGAACACCTCGGGCGCTGGAAACCTTTCGGAACGTGTAAAGTTGTTGAACGCATCGATTGGCACCCTGCGATCGTTGGTGACCCATTTGTATTTTTCCCCCAGCATTTCCCCTTCCATCACAATATCAAGCATGGAACGCAACCTTGGATCGCCGGCTCCGGGGCGGCCTGTGTAGGCCTTTGCGAGGAATCGTGCTTCAAAAACCGTTGGATCAAGCTTTGGGAACTCAGCTTTGAGGGCGTCAAGCGCAATTTTTTTTCGACTGGCCAGTGGCGTGTATAAAGAAGTAGAAGTCTCCACCAGCGCATCCAAGCGACTGTCGTAGGCCGCTTTGGTCTGTTCCATTTGTGACGCTGTCGGTTCGGGAGTTGAGGGAACCAGTGCGCCATTTACCGGGGTCCAACTGGTTTGCAAGATGGGCAGCAAACCATTGGCTAACCCCCACTCTTTTAGAGTTTCGCGCTGAGCTAGTTGAACGTCGATATCGCTGGTCGGCAGCGACTCCGCTAGGGCCATAACCTCGACATAGGTCATGTTAGGCACCCGGCCAGGCGTCTGGGCTTCGATCTTGGCTGCTGCGGTTGTCAATTGCCCCCAGAGAACACCGCCGACTTTCACAATCGAGGGAATATCTTTGATCAGAAACTGCGGGGCGTGACTCGCCAACAGAACGTGGGTCGCAAGTTTAGCGGCCGAGTCTGTCGCCAGGCCTTCCTTGATCAGATACTTGCTCAGGTGCTCGGCAACCAGCGAGGGGGGTTGACCCCAATACATGGGGGAGTCCAGATAGATATCACCGATTTTGTTGGGTTCGGGGTGCCAAAGGCCACCCAGGTCAAGCCCATCGATCATCGCGGTCAACAGATAGTCATAAATACTGGTGGGTGTGGCCACACCCTTCAGGTGCGCCTGTAACGCCTGCCCCAGCGCCTGGGCCCTGGGGGAATCGAACAGTTTTTGTAGCGTCTGTTGAGGGTCACTCTGCAAATCACGGTGCGTGAGCGAACTGCCGTGCAACAAGTAATGCAGCGTGCCGTTGCCATGTGTCGGCAACGGCAAGCCAGGCAAGCCGCTGTTACGGGAGAAGAGGAACGCGCGAATGCTCCTTCGGTCCTCTTGTGACATCGCAATTGGCCAGGAAAGGCCGCCGCCCAAATTCCCCAGCACCGGGATTGAAGCCTTTTGCCCAATTTGTTTGGCCAACGTAGCGACTTGTTCGGCGGTGACTGGCAGTTCATAACCGAGGTCGGTAATGACGGCCGCCAATGTCGGGGGCGTGGAGCCTGCCAAGGCGTAGGTGGACCCTACGTAAGGCACGTCAATTTGACTTTTTAACGCGCTTGAAATTTGGAGTGGAGTGAGGGGCTTGCCCTCATTTTGGGTACCCATTTGGCGGAGTTGGTCGACCAAATTGAAAAGGTTCTGGTTGTCTGCTTGGAGCTGTCCCACCGTTTTGGTTGGTGGCTGCGCTGCTGCGGGATTGCTTGCGGGGGCCGGCGTTATTGATAAAGTGTTGGAGATGTTTTGCGCAGGCAGTTGAGCTTCTGTGGTGGAGACGTTCACTGTTTGTTGCGTAACACTTGAAATGCTCATTTAGCGTACCTTGGCAAGTCATAAGAAGACGCCGTCCAAAAGATCTTCCGTGTTCCTGAGGCGTGCTTCTGAGTGCGAAGCCAATGAAAGTTCGTTCCTCTTTTGCTGTAGGAAGTTGTTATAAGTTGTGTGCGACGTACTCAAGAAAGCTGGCCAAAATCAGCGCGAAATCCACCCGCGCCTTCTAGGTTTTCGCCTCAAACCAGCGCAGAAACATAGCCCTGACCCCTGATGTTCGGGCAAACTCCTCCTTTTTCCGTACTTTGGCCAAGGCATGCCCATGACTCCCGCGTCGTCCGTCGATGAAAAGAGCTTTCGTAAACTCCTGAGCCGTAACGTGGCCCTGCCGTTGGGTGTGGGCGTGCTCAGCGCAGTGTTTTTCGTCGTGCTGATTACTTATTTGTTGTCGGTGATCCAGTGGGTGGAGCACACCGACCGGGTCATCAATAACCTCAATGAGTCATCAAAACTGACAGTGGACCTGGAAACCGGCATGCGCGGCTTCTTGATCACTGGCGATGAGCATTTCCTCGACCCCTACGAAGTGGCCAAACCGCGGATCATTGCCGACTTGCGTAACCTGCAGGAACTGGTGGCGGACAACCCCCAGCAGGTAGACCGCCTCAAGCGCCTAGAGGCGATGCAGGCCGAGTGGAACAAGTACGCGCAGTCGATGATTGATATGCAGCGCCAGAGCGGTGATTACCGCAGCGCGGTCAAGGCCGGTCGGGGCAAGCGCCTCACGGACGAGATCCGCAAGGAGTACGACGATGCGGTGGCGATGGAGCAGCAGTTCCGCATCACCCGCAATGAAGAAGTCACCAAGACCACGGTGGTCAGCGTCACCCTGTACCTGGCGTTCGTACTCGGCCTGAGTGGGTTCCTGGCGTATGTCGGTCGTAAGAATTTGCTCTCACTATCAAGGAGTTACAGCGATAACCTCGCGTCACAACAGAAGATTGCGCGACGCCTTGAACAGCAAGCCTGGCTGCGCAGTGGTCAGACCGAACTGGCCGAACAAGTGCTCGGCCAACTGACCCTGAACATGTTGGGCCGTAACATCCTGCAGTTCTTTGCCCAATACATGGGCTCGGCAGTCGCTGCGCTGTATGTGCGTGAAGAGCACGGCGGCCTCAAGCGTGTGGCGACCTATGGTTTCTCCCGCGAACAGGAGCAGCAGGAACAGTCGATCTACAGCGACGAAGGTATCGTCGGGCAGGCCGCCCAGCTGGATCGCCTGATTCGCTTGGACGATGTGCCGGTGGACTACTTCAAGGTCAGTTCCGGCCTGGGCGAAGGCGCTACTCGCAGCGTGCTGGTGATGCCGACCAGCGAGGACGACCGTGTCAACGGCGTGATCGAACTGGGTTTCCTGCGCTCACTGGAAGAACGTGACGTCGAACTGCTGGAGCTGATTGCCGGCAATATCGGCACCTCTATCGAAGCCGCGCGTTATCGCCAGCGCCTGCAGGAAGTACTGGCCGAGACCCAGCAGCTCAACGAAGAGCTGCAAGTGCAGCAGGAAGAACTCAAGACCGCCAACGAAGAACTCGAAGAACAGTCACGCATCCTCAAGGAGTCCCAGACCCACCTGGAAACCCAGCAGGCCGAGCTTGAGCAGACCAACGAGCAGTTGGCCGAACAGACCCAGACCCTGGCCGAGCAGCGCGACGCCATGGACCGCAAGAACGTCGAGCTCAACAAGGCACAGCTTGAACTCGAAGACCGCGCCGACGAATTGCAGCGCTCCAGCAAGTACAAGTCCGAGTTCCTCGCCAACATGTCCCACGAGCTGCGCACCCCGCTGAACAGCTCGTTGATCCTGGCCAAGCTGCTGGCGGAAAACCCCCAGGAAAACCTCAGCGCCGAACAGGTCAAGTTTGCCGAGTCGATTTATTCGGCGGGCAATGACTTGCTCAACCTGATCAACGACATTCTGGATATTTCCAAGGTCGAAGCCGGCAAGCTCGAGGTGCGCCCGGAAAACTCCAGTGTCGTGCGTCTGGTGGACGGCCTGCGTGGCATGTTCGAACCGTTGGCCGCCGACCGCAAGCTGGCCTTCCAGGTGGAGGTGCAAAGCGATGCGCCGACCCTGCTGTTTACCGACCGCCAGCGTCTGGAGCAGATCCTCAAGAACCTGCTGTCCAACGCGATCAAGTTCACCGAGCAGGGCGAGGTCAGCCTGTCGGTGTCCCGTGCGCCGAACGAGAGCATTGCCTTTACGGTGCGCGACTCCGGCATCGGCATCGCCCCGGACCAGCAGGAAAGCATCTTCGAAGCCTTCCGCCAGGCGGACGGCACCACCAACCGCCGCTACGGCGGCACCGGCCTGGGCTTGTCGATCTCGCGCGACCTGGCCACGTTGCTCGGCGGCTATATCAGCGTGACCAGCGAACCGGGCAAGGGCAGTGTGTTTACCCTGGTATTGCCGGAGCAGTACATCGAGCGCGAGGAGGGCGCGGCGCCCATCGAGCAGCCGCGTCACGCTGTGGCGGCGCCTGCACCTGCACCGATCGCCATCTCGCCGCTGCCGGTGGCCGATGCGCAACAGATCCCACGTTTTGCCGATGACCGTGACAAGGCACCGTTCACCACCCGTTGCATCCTGGTCGTAGAAGACGAGCCGAACTTTGCGCGCATCTTGTTCGATTTGGCCCACGAGCTGGGCTACAACTGCCTGGTCGCCCATGGCGCGGACGAAGGCTACAGCCTGGCTGAGGAATTCGTGCCGGACGCGATCCTGCTGGACATGCGCCTGCCGGACCATTCCGGGCTGACGGTGCTGCAACGCCTGAAAGAACACGCCAACACCCGCCACATCCCTGTGCACGTGATTTCCGTGGAAGACCGCGTCGAAGCCGCCATGCACATGGGCGCCATCGGCTATGCGGTCAAGCCGACCACGCGCGAGGAGCTCAAGGACGTGTTTGCGCGCCTGGAAGCCAAGCTGACACAGAAGGTCAAGCGCGTACTGCTGGTGGAAGACGATGACCTGCAGCGCGACAGCATTGCCCGCCTGATCGGCGACGATGACATTGAGATCACCGACGTCGGCTACGCCCAGGCCGCCCTGGACCTGCTGCGCACCAATATCTACGACTGCATGATCATCGACCTCAAGCTGCCGGACATGCTCGGCAACGAGCTGCTCAAGCGCATGGCCACCGAGGATATCTGCTCGTTCCCGCCAGTCATCGTCTACACCGGGCGTAACCTGACCCGTGATGAAGAGGCTGAACTGCGCAAATACTCGCGCTCGATCATCATCAAGGGTGCGCGCTC
Organism: Pseudomonas sp. D47; assembly: GCF_045447305.1. Lineage (NCBI taxonomy): Bacteria > Pseudomonadati > Pseudomonadota > Gammaproteobacteria > Pseudomonadales > Pseudomonadaceae > Pseudomonas > Pseudomonas sp. D47. Next base: position 6,237 of record NZ_JBJGXU010000079.1, read on the forward strand.
ACCTGAACGTTTGCTGGATGAAGTGACACTCTTTCTGCACAAAGTCGAGTCCCAGCTGTCCCATGACCGCCAGAAGATGCTCAAGACCGCGCGCAGCCGTGACAAGGTCTTTGAGGGGCGCAAGATCCTGTTGGTGGACGACGATGTGCGCAACATCTTTGCCCTGACCAGCGCCCTGGAGCACAAAGGTGCGGTGGTGGTGATCGGCCGTAACGGCCGCGAGGCCATCGACAAACTCAATGAAGTGGACGACATCGACCTGGTGCTGATGGACGTGATGATGCCGGAGATGGACGGTTACGAGGCCACGGCCTTGATCCGTCAGGACCCGCGCTGGAAGAAGTTGCCGATCATTGCGGTTACGGCCAAGGCCATGAAGGACGATCAGGAGCGCTGCCTCGCGGCAGGCTCCAACGATTACCTGGCCAAGCCGATTGACCTGGATCGCCTGTTCTCGCTGATTCGCGTATGGCTACCGAAGATGGAACGTATTTAAGTGGAGCAGCGTTTTTTGGACAAAAGCAGCGACATTGAGCTGCGCCTGTTGATCGAGGCGATTTACCTCAAGTACAGCTACGACTTTCGCGACTATTCCGGTGCGTCGGTCAAGCGGCGTGTGGCCCATGCCCTGCGCCAGTTTGACTGCGCAACCATTTCGGCGCTGCAGGAGCGGGTGTTGCACGACCCTGGCGCGTTCATGCAGTTGCTGCAATTTCTGACGATCCCCGTGAGCGAGATGTTTCGCGACCCGTCGCACTTTCTGGCGATTCGTCAGGAAGTGGTGCCGTTGCTCAAGACCTATCCGTCGATCAAGATCTGGATCGCCGGCTGCAGCACAGGCGAGGAGGTGTACTCCATGGCGATCCTGCTGCGCGAAGAGGGGTTGCTCGAGCGCACCATCATCTATGCCACGGACATCAACCCGGCATCGCTGGATAAAGCCAAACAAGGGATTTTCTCCCTGGAGAATGTACGCGCCTACACTGCTAATTATCAGCAGGCTGGCGGCCAACGTTCATTCGCCGACTACTACACGGCGGCCTACGATTACGCGATCTTCGACAAGACCCTGCGCGAGAACGTCACCTTTGCCGACCACAGCCTGGCGACCGACAGTGTATTCTCAGAAACTCAATTAATTTCATGTCGCAACGTACTGATTTATTTCAATAAAAAATTGCAGGATCGAGCGTTTGGATTGTTTCATGAGTCGCTGTGTCATCGCGGCTTCCTGGTGCTGGGCAGTAAGGAAACCCTGGATTTTTCCGCCTACAGCAAACAATTCGAACCCTTGGTCAAGCAGGAACGGATCTACCGAAAATCATGAACGAGGCGCAAGCCAACCCGTTTTTCGGGATTGAAGCCATTGTCGTCGGCGCCTCAGCCGGTGGCGTCGAGGCGTTGCTGAAGATTTTTGGCGACCTGCCTGAAGGGTTTGCCTTGCCGATTATTGCCGTGTTGCACCTGCCGGACGAACGCCGAAGCCAGTTGGCGCAAGTGTTCGCGCGGCGCCTGCGTATCCCGGTGAAGGAAGCGCGGGACAAGGAAGTGATCGAGGCCGGCACTGTTTACTTCGCCGGGCCCGGCTACCACCTCTCGGTAGAACATGACCACAGCCTGTCCCTGAGCCAGGAAGACCGCGTGCACTATTCCCGTCCGGCCATTGATTACCTGTTCGCCTCAGCCGCTGATGCCTACGGAAAGGGTTTGCTGGCGATCCTGCTGACCGGCGCCAACCAGGACGGCGCGCGTGGGCTGGCCCACGTCAAACAATCGGGCGGCACCACCGTGGTACAAGACCCCAAGGAAGCACACATTGCCGTGATGCCGTTGGCGGCCTTGGCACTGCACACACCTGACCATATTCTGACCTTGAGCCGCATTGCCTCATTGCTGGCTTCCCTGGAATCTTCCCCATGTTAAGTAATATCCAGGCCAAATTGCTGATCGTCGACGATCTGCCGGAAAACCTGCTGGCCCTCGAAGCGCTGATCAAGCGCGAGGATCGCCAGGTCTTCAAGGCCTTGAGCGCCGACGAGGCCTTGTCACTGTTGCTGGAGCACGAGTTCGCCATGGCGATTCTCGATGTGCAGATGCCCGGCATGAACGGTTTCGAGCTGGCCGAGCTGATGCGCGGCACCGAAAAGACCAAGAACATCCCGATTGTGTTCGTCAGCGCTGCTGGCCGCGAACTCAATTACGCCTTCAAAGGCTATGAAAGCGGCGCCGTGGACTTCCTGCACAAGCCGCTGGATATCCACGCGGTCAAGAGCAAGGTCAACGTGTTCGTCGACCTGTACCGCCAGAGCAAGGCGATGAAACTGCAAGTGGAAGCCCTGGAGCGCAGCCGCCGCGAGCAGGAGCTGCTGCTGACGCGCCTGCAGGCCACCCAGGCCGAATTGGAGCAGGCGGTGCGCATGCGTGACGACTTCATGTCGATCGTCGCCCACGAAGTGCGTACGCCGCTTAACGGCCTGATCCTGGAGACCCAGCTGCGCAAGATGCACCTGGCCCGGGATAACGCCGCCGCATTCACCCTGGACAAGATGCACGCCATGGTTGACCGCGACGAGCGGCAGATCAAAAGCCTGATTCGCCTGATTGAAGACATGCTCGACGTGTCGCGCATCCGCACCGGCAAGCTGTCGATCCGCCCGGCGCGCTTTGACCTGGCCCTGTTGGTGCGTAACCTGGTGGAAAACTTTGCACCGCAAGTCGCGGCCGCTGACTCATCGATGCACCTGGAAACCGAAGGCCCCGTGGAGGGCAATTGGGATGAGTTCCGCATCGAGCAGGTGGTCTCCAACCTGCTGACCAACGCGCTGCGCTACGGGGCCAAGAGCCCGGTGGAAGTGCGGGTCTACACCGAGCATGGCGAAGCGCGGGTGGAAGTGCGTGACCATGGCATCGGCATCAGTCAAGACAACCAGAAGCGCATATTCCAGCAGTTCGAGCGGGTGTCGGCCAGCCATGTCTCGGCGGGCCTGGGCCTGGGGCTGTTTATCTCCGAACAGATCGTGGCGGCCCACGGCGGTACCATCGAGGTCCAAAGCCAGATAGGCGAGGGCGCCCTGTTCCGGGTGTGCCTGCCGCTTGAGGCGGCCGCGTGAAATCAATCGTCACCTCGACGCAACCTCTGCGTGACCCCATGGTCGTAACTGCAGCAATTGACCGGACAAAGGCTTCCCATGAGTGAAGATGCACAAGATGTCGTTCTGATCGTCGAGGACGACGAATCCATTATGTTTGTGCTGGGTGAATACCTGGCAGGCCTGGGCTATCGGGTGTTGAAGGCGATCGACGGGGAGCAGGCCTTCGAAATCCTCGCGTCCAAGCCGCACCTGGACCTGATGGTCACGGACTACCGCCTGCCGGGTGGGATTTCCGGGGTGCAGATCGCTGAGCCTGCGATCAAGTTGCGACCGGAATTAAAAGTGATCTTTATCAGCGGCTACCCGCAGGAAATTCTCGACTGCAATAGCCCGATCACGCGCAACGCGCCGATCCTGGCCAAGCCGTTTGACTTGGATACGCTGCAAGAGCATATCCAGCGCCTGCTGGCGTGAAGGGTGACAGGGCTGCCATGCAGCCCTTGTTGTAGCGCCTCAACCCTGAATCATTTCCCGCACTTTTGCCGTTAACAGATCAAACGTGAACGGTTTGGTGATCAACTGCATCCCCGGGTCCAGGAAGCCGCCGCGTACCGCCGCGTGTTCGGCGTAGCCGGTGATAAACAGCACCTTGAGCTGCGGGCGCATCTGCCGACCGATTTCCGCCATCTGCCGGCCGTTCATGCCGGGCAGGCCCACATCGCTGATCAGCAGGTCAATACGCTGGTCGGATTCAATGATGGGCAGCGCCGTATCAGCATCACACGCCTCGACGAAGGCATAACCCAGTTCTTTGAGCACTGCACTGACTAATACCCGCACTGCCGGGTCATCCTCGACGATCAACACGGTTTCACCCGCATTGGCGAAGGGCAGCAGCGTTGGGTTGAGCAGCTCCAGCGTCTTCATCTCGCCGACAAAGCGCGGCAGGAACAGGCTGACGGTGGTGCCTTTATCGATTTCACTATGGATCGTGACGTGGCCGTGGGACTGGCGGGCAAAGCCGTAGATCATCGACAACCCAAGGCCGGTGCCCTGGCCGATGGGTTTGGTGGTGAAAAACGGATCGAACACCCGGCCGATCAGGTGTTCGGGGATACCGCAGCCGGTGTCGCTGACGCTCAGCTCAACGTAATCACCGGGTTTCAACGTGCCGTAGGCGGCGGTGAACACGCTGTCCAGGTGGCGGTTGGTGGTTTCGACCACCAGTTTGCCGCCGCCAGGCATGGCGTCCCGTGCGTTGATGACCAAGTTGAGCAGGGCGCTTTCGAGCTGGTTGGGGTCGGCTTCGGCGGTCCAGAGCGTGTCGCTCAGGCGCATATCCAAGGCGATGCTTTCATTGATGCTGCGTTGCAGCAATTCGCCCATGGAGGCGACCAATTGGTTGATCTCCACGGGCTTGGAATCCAGCGACTGACGACGGGAAAACGCCAGCAGGCGGTGGGTCAGGCCGGCGGCGCGGTTGGCCGAGGTCACGCCTAGGTCGATCAGGCCATCGAGGTCGTCCAGCTTGCCGCGCGATATGCGCCTGCGCAGCAGCTCCAGGCTGCCGATAATCCCGGTGAGCATATTGTTGAAGTCATGGGCGATGCCGCCGGTCAACTGGCCGACGGCTTCCATTTTCTGCGACTGGCGCAGCGCCTCTTCATTGGTGCGCAGTTGCGCCGTGCGCTCCTCGACTTGCTGCTCGAGGGTTTCCAGCGTGCGTTGCAGGCGCAGCTCGCTCTCGCTCAAATCAATCAGCCGGTCGCGGGCTTCGTATTGCCGCCGTCGGCCGCGCAGGGCGGCGCTCACCAGACTGATCAAGGTCACTGGATGGAAGGGGCGCTCGAGGAAGGTCACGTTGCCCAACAGCCCGCTCAAGTGCGAGGAACCGTTCTGCTCGCTGCCGCCATGGTGGGTCATCAGCACGATGGGCAGGTCCGACCAGGCCGGTTGCTGATGCAGGTATTCCAGCAGCGGCTCCAAATCGACGCCGCGCAGGGCTTCGTCGGCGATCACCAGCAGGCCGGCGCCGTGCTCTAACGCTTCGCACAGGTTCGCCAGGTGCGTGGCGATGATGCCGCTGTAGCCGGCCTGGTTCAGCATCATCAGCGCCAATGAGCCGTCACGGCCCATGGGCGCCAGGATGATTGCACGCTCGGAGACGGGAGATAGGCCAGTCACTAGCCCTCTTCCTTGAGCAAAGGTGAGCCCGCGCCCATGTAGGTAGGAATGCCGCGTAACACGCCTTGGAAGTTATCCAGGGGTTCGCCAACCGTCATGCCGCGACCGCCGATGCGGTATTCGCGGATAGTCGATTCATGCGAGCCGGTGCGTTTCTTGATGATCGAAATGGCCCGACGCACCTTGCCCAGCGCTTCGAAGTAGCGCAGCAGAATGACCGTATCGGCCAGGTAAGTGATGTCTACCGGGGCCTGCATATCGCCCACGAGCCCGTGCTGGGCAACTGTCATGAAGGTCGCGGCGCCACGGCGGTTGAGGTACAGCAGCAGTTCGTGCATGTGCAGGATCAGGGCGTTTTCTTCGGGCATGGCGGCCTGGTAGCCGTTGATGCTGTCGATCACCACGGTTTTGATCCCGCGTTCATCCACGCAACGCCGCACCCGGTGTGAGAATTCGCCCGGCGACAGCTCGGCAGCGTCGACCTGTTCGATCAGCAAGTTGCCGGTGGCTTGCAGGGCCTCGAGGTCGATGCCCATGTTTCGCATGCGTTCGAACAACAAGCCCAGCTCTTCATCAAAGATAAACAACGCGGCTTTTTCGCCACGGGCCACGGCGGCTGCGGCAAAGATCATCGAGATCAGCGACTTGCCGGTACCGGCCGGGCCTAGGATCAAGCTGCTCGAACCGGTCTCGACGCCGCCGCCCATCAGGGCATCCAATTCGGCTATGCCGCTGCTCAGGGTCTGGCGCGTGTAACCACCGCGATGCTCGGCGGCGACCAAGCGCGGGAATACATGGATACCGTCGGCCATGATGGTGAAGTCGTGGAAACCGCCACGGTATTTCTGCCCACGGTATTTCACCACCCGCACGCGGCGGCGTTCGGCGCCGTAGTTGGGGGTCAGTTCTTCCAGGCGAATCACGCCGTGGGCCACGCTGTGCACGGTTTTATCCAGGGATTCGGTAGTCAGGTCGTCGAGCAGCAGCACGGTGGCGTCGTAGCGCACGAAGTAGTGCTTGATCGCCAGGATCTGGCGGCGGTAGCGCAGCGAGCTTTGCGCCAGCAGGCGGATCTCCGACAGGCTGTCGATGACCACGCGGGTCGGCTTGACCGCTTCGACCACTTCAAAGATTTGCCGGGTGGCTTCGCCCAATTCCAAGTCCGACGAATACAGCAGGCTCTGCTGGTGGTCGGCGTCGAGCAGGCTCTCGGGTGGGGTCAGTTCGAAGATGTGGATATTGTCATCCAGGTCCCAGCCGTGGGACTTTGCGCCATGGCGCAATTCGCGTTCGGTTTCGGACAGGGTGATGTACAGGGATCGTTCACCGTTTTTCGCGCCGGCTTGCAGAAAGTGCAGCGCTACGGTGGTTTTACCGGTGCCGGGTTCGCCTTCCAGCAGGAACAGGTGGCTGCGCGATAGCCCCCCGGAAAGAATGTCATCAAGACCTTCGATGCCGGTGGCCGCCTTTTCACTGAACAGCTCTTTGGATGTAGACAAGAAGTGCCCTCAGGTCACGTACAAGTAGAGGAGCGCGCCGCCCTGGGCGCGCCATATTTACTTGACCGTAGTGGTCCGTAGCGGTTCAACACTTCGTGATATTTGTAGCCTCGTTGCGCTTATAGGCAGCCTTTGGGGGGCTTTTTGGCTAGGTGACTTCTATGGTGATCAAGAGAGATCTGGGAGTCGGTAACCTGTGGTGCGTTAGCCTGGTTTGGTGGTGCTTCTTTAGTTGGATTGAGTACATATCCATTGCTGCGGTAACGGCGGCTTAGGGTTCCGCCCTTACGGCGGGTCACTTTTGGAAAAGAGCCCCAAAAGTAACCAAAAAGGCTCTTGCCCCACCACTCGGTGCCTCGCCTAGGCTCGGCATGCCCTCACTCCGGCTTGAATCCGTGGGCCGCCGCCATGGGCCATCCTTGGCCCATCGCGGCTAATCCGGCGTCCTGCCGGGTTACCCACGGATTCAAGCCTGCGTTCGGCCAGCGTGGTTAACGGGGCGCCTAAGATCAAGATCAAAAGCAAGAGCACGGCGGCCTAGTAGCCGACCTGAGTGGTTGAAGCAAAAGCAGGGCAGAAGCACAGCAGCACCACATCTAGCTGATGTAATGAGATCCCAATGTGGGAGCGGGCTTGCTCGCGAATGCGGTGGTTCAGTTACAAATAAGCTGACTGGCCCACCGCATTCGCGAGCAAGTCGGATCGCCGCACCGCTGCGATGCAGGCACCTCGGTACGAAAACGGATATGTACCCAGCACCCCCGCCAGAGGTGGTTGTCCGCCCTTAACTAAAGGGTTGGCTCTTACAGGCCTTGTTGCAGTGCAGGATCGTCCGGGTTTTGTTGCTCAAGTTGCGCCAGTAACACCTGGACGTTTTGCAACTGGCCAGTCTCTTTCCAGTAGTTGATCAGCAACACGCGAGCTTTGCGGTTGGCGGGATGGCGCTGCACAATTTCTTCCAGTTGACGCTGGGCCGCTTCCAATTCCTCTTGGGCATGCAAGGTGGTCGCCAAGTCGTAGCGGTAATCCTGATTGTCCGGCTCCAGCTCCACCGCTTTGGACAGGCCGAGCAGCGCATAAGGGCGCTCGCCGTGGTGCAGCAACCACATGCCCAAGGCATGTTGCAGGTAGGCCGACTCCGGGTGGGCCGCCAGTTGCCGTGCCAGCAGTTGGCGCGACTCGTCGGTCTTGCCTTGTTTATCCAATAACTCGATCTGCGCCACCCCGGCTTGAAGGTTGTCCGGCTGCAAACGCATGGCCTGCGCCAAGGCATTTTGCGCATCCGGCAGCAGCACGCTGTGGATGTACAGGCGCGCCAGCTGAATCCAGCCTTCAGCCGTTTCCGGCTGGTCCTTGAGCGTTTTCACGAACTCATCGAGTACTTGCTGCAAGGGCCCGAAGTACAGGCCCAACGTATCCGCAGAGAGGCCGAGCAGGGCATTGGCGGCGGCAAAGCGCACGTCTTGTTCGGGATCCTCCAGCACTGGCCCCAGCAGCAACACGCGTTGGCCGCTGGGCACCAGGCCGACGATGCTGTGAATCGCCGCCTCGCGCACCAGTGGCGAATCATTGGCCAGGTCTTTATCGGCAAGCTTCAGTGCCTGCGGGCTTGGGTAGTTGGGCAGTTCAGCGTGCAACGCCGCGCGACGTTCAGGTGACAGGTCCGGCCGACCAAGCTGTTGATACAGCACACGCGCCGCGCCCGGTTCACCGTTATGCGCCTGCTTTAAGGCCTTGCCGTAACCATGGGCGATGGCCTTCGGCACGGCCACCGGGCTGGAGTGGGAGAAAAACCAGGTAAGCAACACAATCAACAACAGGGCGCACAGGCCGACGATGGAATAACGGCGTGACTTTGACATGCAGGCGTCCAAAAGCTGGGGGCAGCTATCGCAAAGCCATCAGCTTCGGTCAGACCACCGCGGGTGTCAAACCCGCATCAGGTCAGCACGTATTCAACCGGCTCCAAGGCAGGCGGCAAGTCGCTTTCGCCGAGAGCTGCAAGAATCTCGCGCTCCAGGGTGCGCACCAGCGCATTGCATGGCAGGTCGTTTTCGTCGAAGCCGAACGGGTCTTCCAGGTCATCGCCAATTTCATCCAGGCCAAAGAAGGTGTAGCTGACGATGGCGGTGATCACCGGTGTCAGCCAGCCCAGCGGCTCGGCCATCGCAAACGGCAGCAGAATGCAGAACAGGTAGATTGTGCGGTGCAGCAACAAGGTGTAAGGGAAGGGCAGCGGCGTGTGTTTGATCCGCTCGCAGGAGGCCTGCACCTGGCTCAGGCTGACCAGTCGGGTTTCCAGCTGGGTGTAGCGCCATTCGCTGATCACGCCTTGCTCGGCCAGCCCCGAAAACCGCGCGCCGAGCTGTTGCAGCACATGGTCGGGGAGGTTGGGGTGCGTGCGATCAATGCCGATCCAGGGCTTTATCGCCGCCGCTTCGTCCTCATGCCGCAGGCGCGCGATCAAGCCATGGGCAAAGCCGCACAGACCGCGCAACAGCCCGGCACGCTCAACCGGATCACTCAGCACCTGGGTCTGGCGAATCAGCGAACGCACCTCAATGATCATTTGCCCCAACTGCTTGCGGCCTTCCCACCAGCGGTCATAACAGGCGTTGTTGCGAAAGCTCATGAAGATCGACAACGACAACCCCAACAACGTGAAGGGTGTGGCGTTGACCGTGGAGAAATACGCCGGGTGCAGGGTTTCAACCAGCACGATCACCGAGGCCAGCAAGGTCACCAGCAGGCTACGCAGGGCAATACGCTTGGCAATCGAGCCCTTGAGGGAGAACAGGATACCCAGGAGGTTGGGTTTGGGACGAACGATCATCGCGGGGAGGCTTCTTCGGTGGCGCAGTCTTTCAGGTTAGAAGCTTGAATCAAGAGCGTCCAATCACTAGAACTGACTGGCTGATCAGCGCGATCAATGATTGGCCAAACCAGTCAGCCAAGTTGAAGGCTTTGACCATTGCTGCTACAGCGCTCTAGAGCGACTATTTCCACGCTTTAACGGCTCCAAAACGTCCTGAAAATAAAAAAACACAAGGATTGAAGCGATGCGTGAGTATTTGGCTGCCACCACCGAGTTTGATTACCAGCACACCGTCGACGCCGCACTGGCCGGCAACCTGCAGGCCCTCAATGCCTGCGTGGAATGCTGCGACCGGCACGCACTGCCGGGCCGCATCGCGCTGTTCTGGGAAGGTAAGGACGGGCGCAGCGCCACGTCAACCTTTACTGACTTGCAGGACCAGGCAGCGCGCTTCGCCAATTTCCTTCTGGCCCAGGGCGTCAAACGCGGTGACAAGGTGGCGGGCCTGCTGCCACGCACGGCGGAACTGCTGGTGGTAGTGCTTGCCACCTGGCGCATCGGCGCGGTCTATCAGCCGCTGTTTACTGCCTTCGGCCCCAAGGCTATCGAACACCGCCTGAACAGCTCCGGCGCGGCGCTGGTGGTCACCGACGCGGTGAACCGCCCCAAACTGGCGGAAGTCGAGGGCTGCCCGACCATCGTGACGGTCGCCGGCGCCAAGGGCGAAGGCATTGTGCGCGGCGATTACAGCTTCTGGGCTGAATTGCCCAACTATTCAAACCTCTGCGAGCCGGTATTGTTGGGCGCAGACGATCCGTTCCTGCTGATGTTCACCTCAGGCACCACCGGCCCGTCCAAAGCCCTGTCGGTACCGCTCAAGGCCATCGTCGCGTTCCAGAGCTATACCCGCGACGCGGTAGACCTGCGCCCCGAAGATGCATTCTGGAACGTGGCCGACCCGGGTTGGGCCTACGGCATCTATTTTGGCGTGACCGGGCCGTTATCCTTGGGCCACCCGATCACCTTCTACGATGGGCCGTTCACCCTGGAAAGCACCTGCCGGGTGATCAACAAATACGGGATCACCAACCTGACGGGCTCGCCGACCGCGTATCGCCTGTTGATAGCTGGTGGCGAGCAATTCGCGCGATCGATCAAGGGCACGCTGCGCATTGTCAGCAGTGCCGGCGAGCCGCTGAACCCGGAAGTGATCCGCTGGTTCGCGGATAACCTGGGCGTGACCATCCACGACCACTACGGCCAGACCGAACTGGGCATGGTGCTGTGCAACCACCACGGCCTGGCGCACCCGGTGCACGTCGGCTCGGCGGGGTTTGCCTCGCCAGGGCATCGCATTGTGGTGCTGGATGACGATCACCAGGAATTGCCCGCGGGCCAGCCGGGAATCCTGGCCATCGACCGCGAACAGTCGCCGATGTGCTGGTTCGTCGGCTACGACGGTGTGAAGACCAAAGCCTTTGTCGGCAAGTACTACCTCAGCGGCGACACGGTGGAGTTGAACCCCGACGGCAGCATCAGCTTTGTCGGGCGCAGTGACGATGTGATCACCACCTCTGGCTACCGCGTTGGCCCGTTCGACGTGGAAAGCGCTTTGGTTGAACACCCGGCCGTGGTCGAAGCGGCAGTGGTCGGCAAGCCTGACCCGGAGCGCACTGAGCGGGTGAAAGCCTTCGTGGTGCTCAACGCACAATACCGTGCCACCCCGGAACTCGCCGAAGAGCTGCGCCTGCACGTGCGCAAGCGTCTCGCCGCGCATGCTTACCCGCGAGAAATCGAATTTGTCAGCGACTTGCCCAAGACCCCTAGCGGCAAGCTGCAACGTTTTATTTTGCGTAATCAGGAAATCGCCAAGGCTCAAGCAGCACTGGCGTGATCCCTTTCAAAGGAAATAAAGATGCAGATTGAAAACAAGGTATTCCTGGTCAGCGGCGGCGCTTCGGGCCTCGGCGCGGCCACCGCTGAAATGCTGGTGGCCGCCGGTGCCAAGGTAATGCTGGTGGACCTGAACGCCGAGGCCGTCGCCGCCAAGGCCCAACAGCTCGGTGATAATGCCCGCAGCGCCGTGGCGGATATCAGCCAGGAAGCTGCCGCCGAAGCCGCCGTGCAAGCGGCCGTCGCCGCGTTTGGTGGCTTGCACGGGCTGATCAACTGCGCCGGTGTGGTGCGTGGCGAGAAAATCCTCGGTAAGAACGGCCCTCACGCCTTGGCCAGCTTTACCCAGGTGATCAACGTCAACCTGATCGGCAGCTTCAACCTGCTGCGCCTGGCCGCCGCCGCCATCGCCGAAACCGAGGCGAATGCCGATGGCGAACGCGGCGTGATCATCAATACCGCGTCGGTGGCCGCCTTTGATGGGCAGATCGGCCAGGCGGCGTATTCCGCCTCCAAAGGCGCCATCGCCAGCCTGACGCTGCCCGCCGCCCGCGAGCTGGCGCGCTTCGGCATTCGGGTCATGACCATCGCCCCGGGCATTTTTGAAACACCGATGATGGCCGGCATGACCCCGGAAGTCCGCGATTCCCTGGCCGCTGGCGTGCCATTCCCGCCACGTTTGGGCAAACCGGCCGAGTACGCCGCACTGGTGCGGCACATCATTGAAAACAGCATGCTCAACGGCGAGGTGATCCGTCTCGACGGCGCCTTGCGCATGGCAGCCAAGTAAGGAGGTTTTTTATGAACGATCCGATCGTTATCGTCAGCGCCGTACGCACGCCCATGGGCGGGTTCCAGGGTGACCTTAAAGGGCTGACCGCGCCGCAATTGGGCGCCGCCGCGATTCGCGCCGCCGTCGAACGAGCCGGCATTGCGCCGGACGCCGTGGATGAAGTGCTGTTCGGCTGCGTCCTGCCGGCAGGCCTCGGCCAGGCACCTGCACGGCAGGCGGCGTTGGGCGCCGGGTTGGACAAGGGCACCCGCTGCACCACGCTCAACAAAATGTGCGGCTCGGGCATGGAAGCGACCATCCTGGCCCACGATTCATTGTTGGCCGGCAGTGTCGATGTGGTGGTGGCTGGCGGCATGGAAAGCATGTCCAATGCACCGTACCTGCTCGACCGCGCACGCAGCGGCTACCGCATGGGCCACGGCAAGGTGCTCGACCATATGTTCCTCGACGGCCTCGAAGACGCCTACGACAAGGGTCGACTGATGGGCAGCTTTGCCGAGGACTGCGCCGAGCACAATGGCTTCACCCGTGAAGCCCAGGACGCTTTTGCCATCGCCTCGCTGACCCGTGCCCAACAGGCGATCACCCACGGTAGCTTCGCCGCCGAGATCGTCCCGGTGCAGGTCACCGTCGGCAAAGAGCAAAAAACCATCTTGCATGATGAACAACCACCGAAAGCCAAGCTGGACAAGATTGCCAGCCTCAAACCCGCGTTCCGCGAAGGCGGTACGGTGACGGCGGCCAACGCCAGTTCGATTTCAGACGGCGCGGCGGCGTTGCTGTTGATGCGTCAGTCCGAAGCGCACAAGCGCGGCCTCAAGCCACTGGCGGTGATCCATGGGCACGCCGCATTTGCCGATGAGCCGGGGCTGTTCCCGGTGGCGCCGGTGGGCGCGATTCGCAAGCTGATGAGTAAGACCGGCTGGAACCTCGACGAAGTAGATCTGTTCGAGATCAACGAGGCCTTCGCGGTGGTCAGCCTGGTGACCATGAGCAAACTGGAAATCCCGCACAGCAAGGTCAACATTCACGGCGGCGCCTGTGCCCTGGGCCACCCGATTGGTGCCTCGGGTGCGCGCATCCTGGTGACGTTGCTCTCGGCCCTGCGCCAGAAAGGCCTCAAGCGCGGCGTTGCTGCGATTTGCATCGGCGGCGGTGAAGCCACGGCCATGGCCGTCGAATGCGTGTATTAAGGACTTTTTATGCTGCCCAATGACGAACAACTGCAAATCAGCGACGCGGCCCGGCAATTTGCCCAGGAGCGTTTGAAACCGTTCGCCGCCGAGTGGGACCGCGAGCACCGTTTTCCAACGCAAGCCATCGGCGAAATGGCCGAGCTGGGCTTTTTCGGCATGTTGGTGCCGGAACAGTGGGGCGGTTGCGACACCGGCTACCTGGCCTACGCCATGGCCCTGGAAGAAATCGCCGCCGGTGACGGCGCCTGCTCGACCATCATGAGCGTGCACAACTCAGTGGGCTGCGTGCCGATTCTGAAATTCGGCAACGATCAGCAGAAAGAGCAATTCCTCAAGCCCTTGGCCAGCGGCGCCATGCTGGGCGCCTTCGCGCTGACCGAACCGCAAGCCGGTTCCGATGCCAGCAGCCTGAAAACCCGTGCACGCCTGGAAGGCGATCACTACGTGCTCAATGGCTGCAAACAGTTCATCACCTCCGGGCAAAACGCCGGCGTTGTGATTGTGTTTGCGGTCACCGACCCGGCCGCCGGCAAGCGTGGGATCAGCGCGTTCATCGTGCCCACCGATTCGCCGGGCTACACGGTCGCGCGGGTTGAAGACAAGCTTGGCCAGCACGCCTCCGACACCTGCCAGATCCTGTTTGAGGACGTGAAGGTGCCGGTCGCCAATCGGCTTGGGGAGGAGGGCGAAGGCTACAAGATCGCCCTGGCCAACCTTGAAGGTGGCCGCGTAGGCATCGCCTCGCAATCGGTGGGCATGGCCCGTGCCGCCTTTGAGGCCGCCCGTGACTATGCGCGCGAGCGCGAAAGTTTTGGCAAAGCGCTGATCGAACACCAGGCTGTGGCATTTCGCCTGGCGGACATGGCCACGCAAATCGCCGTCGCTCGGCAGATGGTGCATTACGCCGCCGCCCTGCGCGACAGCGGCAAGCCGGCCTTGGTCGAAGCCTCGATGGCCAAGTTGTTTGCCTCGGAAATGGCCGAAAAAGTCTGCTCGGCCGCCTTGCAAACCTTGGGCGGTTACGGTTACCTGAGCGACTTCCCCTTGGAGCGGATCTACCGCGATGTGCGGGTCTGCCAGATTTACGAAGGCACCAGCGATATCCAGCGCATGGTCATCTCACGCAATCTTTAAGGAGCCGATACATGAGTTACGACACCATTTTGGTCGAAGTCCAGGGCCGCGTAGGGCTGATTACCCTTAATCGCCCGCAAGCGTTGAACGCCTTGAATGCGCAACTGGTCAGCGAGTTGAACCAGGCGTTGGATGGGCTGGAGGCCAATCCTGAGATTGGGTGCATCGTGCTGACTGGCTCGAAAAAAGCCTTTGCTGCCGGGGCTGATATCAAGGAGATGGCGGAGCTGACGTATCCGCAGATCTATCTGGATGACCTGTTTAGCGACAGTGATCGGGTGGCTAACCGGCGTAAGCCAATCATTGCTGCGGTTAACGGCTTCGCGCTGGGTGGCGGGTGTGAACTGGCGTTGATGTGCGACTTTATCCTGGCGGGTGATGGGGCTAAGTTTGGTCAGCCGGAAATTAACCTTGGCGTGCTGCCGGGTATGGGGGGCACTCAGCGCCTGACCCGTGCGGTGGGTAAGGCCAAGGCCATGGAGATGTGCCTGACTGGGCGCTTTATCGATGCGGTGGAGGCTGAGCGTTGTGGGATTGTGGCGCGTATCGTTCCGGCGGATGAATTGCTGGAGGAAGCGTTGAAGGTTGCGACCTTGATTGCCGGTAAATCTGTGCCGATTAGTATGATGGTCAAGGAAAGCGTTAATCGTGCGTTTGAGGTGAGTCTTTCTGAAGGTGTGCGTTTTGAGCGCAGGGTGTTTCATGCGGCGTTTGCGACGCTGGATCAGAAGGAAGGGATGGCGGCGTTTGTGGGTAAGCGGGCGCCTGAGTTTAAGGATCGGTAGGGGGGTAGGGGTGGGGTTGCGGTTGCGGTTGGGGGCATATCCGTTGCTGCGGTAACGGCTTCGTAGGGTTCCGCTCTTACAGCGGGTCACTTTTGGAAGGACCGGAATGCCGGCCCAGCCAAAAGTAAGCAAAAGGTCCTC